>JBBSQG010000072.1:0-10459 GCA_038258125.1 Solirubrobacterales bacterium | reverse complement strand
GCGAGCTGGCTCGAGCCGACACGGCGGCGCTGCGCTGGGAGGCGCTCGCGCCGCGCTGGAGCGACGTGCTCGGGCTGGACCTCACGCCGCCCGTGTGAGCCGTGGGCGTGGCACGCCGGCACCGTCGTAGACGCCCAGCAGAACCTCGGCCTGACGCTCCCAGGTGTAGCTCGCGCGTGCGAGCAGCGCGTTGGCTCGCATCCGCGCGCGCAGCTCGGGGTCGCCGAGCAGCCGGTTCAGCGGCGCGGCGATGAACTCCGGCTCCACGCGCTCGAACGTCAGCCCGACCTCCCACTTCAGTATCACGCGGGCGAGCTCCGGCAGGTGGCTGCCAACCACCGGCAACCCGACCGCAAGGTATTCGAAGAGCTTGTTGGGCGTCGTGTAGGTGTTGTTCAAACCGATCGGCTCGTAGGGGATAACGCCGATGTCGGCGCCCGCGGTGTAGGCCAGCAGAACGTCCTGCGCGACGGGGCCGACGATCGTGACGCGCGCCTCGAGCGCCTCCTCCCGAACGATCTCGCGTAGCCGCTCCTCCAGCCGACCCCAGCCCATGAGGATCAGGCGACCGCGCTCGAGGTGGGCGACGGCGCGCACCAGCTGCGGCAGACCGCGGTGGGGCGCGAAGCCGCCTTGGTAGAGCACGAGCGGCTCGTCGTCGTCGATACCGGCATGCGCGCGCAGCAGATCCGCCGAGTGCTCGACGCCGGCGGCGCTCGGCGGGCAGTTCAAAACGACGGTCGGTGCGGCGATCGAGTAGCGCGCGGTCAGCTCGCCCGCGATCGATTCGCAGACGGTGATCACGTCGTCGGCGTGCTTGATGAGCGGCCGCTCGAGCAGGCTCCAGACCCTTCGCTCGGTCTTCGACAGCGTGCTCACCTCCGGGTACAGCTCGTGCGCGTCGTAGACGAGCCGGGCGCCGGTACGCCGCTTCAGCGCCACCGCCACCGGCAGCGTGATGAGGTCGTGCGCATGCAGGACATCGAAGCGCTCCTCGCGCAGTAGTCGGTAGGAGCGCCAGTACCAATCGCCGAACATCAGCGGCTTATGGCAGCGCATCAGCATGCGATACACGACGTGGCTCAGGGCGCGATAGACGCCGCGCAGCAGCCACGCGACGGCGAGCAGCGGCGCCGCCACGACACGCGCCACGGAGCGCAGCGCTCGCACCCCCGCGCCTGGCCGCCGCTGCCGAGCCGTCGCAGGCGGCGCCGGCGGCTGCCGTCGCGCACGGCGCGATCGGGCCGTCGACCGTTGTGCGAGTCGACGCCACAGCGACCCCGCCGGCCGCGGAAGCCGAGGCAGGAGCGACCGCAGCCGCCACGCCCGCCGGCGCACGAGCAACCTCGCATGCCCTCCCCGACGTGCCAGGCGTCGCAGGCGGACTCGCGTCCGCCGCGCTCGCAAGCGCATCCTTCGAGCTTCGATGCGCAGCCGGCGCTTGATCTTTGCCCGGCGCAGACGCAACCCCCGCCGCCGGGCTCGGTAACACCACAGCAGCCGGTAGTGCAGCGGGCGCCGGTCGATCCGCACGATCCGCAGCCCCTCGCGGTGCTCCTCGCGCGAGGTCTTGGCGTCGAGCACGGCGACGATCTGCACGTCATGGCCGGCATCGCGCAGCGTTCCGGCTTCCTTGAGCACGCGCGCGTCCGTTGTGCAGTTGTTGTAGACGAACATGCAGATGCGCATCGCGACCCCGCAGCGTGACAGCCGGCGCGGCCATGCGTGCGTCGCCTCGGCGATCCGGCCGTTCGCGCAACCCACGATAGATTCATCCGATGCGCGCGCTCACCCCGTTCTCCCCGACCGAGGTGCCGCAGGCGTCGAACTCGTCCTTCCGGGACCTCCTCGCCCAGGCGCAGCTCGAGCCGGTGCGCCGGATCCTCGACGTCGGCGCTGGCGGCTTCGCCGGCCAGACCACGACGATCCATCTGCTCGACCTGTATCCGCAGGCCGAGGTCGTGGGATTGGAGATGCATCCCGCTCGCGCGGCAGGGCTCCAAGACGCGCTCGGCGATCGCATCGAGGTCGTCAACGTCGCGCTCGAGGACTACGTCCGCGCAGATCGCTTCGACCTCGTCGTCGTCGACATCGACACCGCGCGCATTCCGGGGATCTTCGAGCATCTCCTGCCGGGCCCGCTGCGAGCGCTACTCTGCCCCGGCGGTGCGGTCGTCTGCGTGACTGTGACCGACCTCGTCGGCGCGTTCGATCCGGCCAACCCCAAGGCCCTCAGCCCGATGAGCCGGACGACGATCGGCGACCCACTGCTCGCTCGGTTCGGTGCGAAGCTGCTGACCGACGAGGTCTTCAAGGCCGGCTTCGCTGCGGACCCCGACTACCGCGCTATCTGCGCCGTGGACAAGTTCCGTGGCGATCCGCACAACCCGGTCGGCTGGCTGCTCCTCCAGCAACGCGAGAAGCAGCCGATCGCAACGCCGCGCGTCCTGGCGCGGGATCGCTCTGATCGGTCGCCATCTGCGCCGGACACCGACGCGGCGGTGCGCTGACCCTTGGCGAGCCGCTCATCCTGCACCAAGGCTCGGCCGCCCCGGGGCGCGGCTGCGAGGTCCTCATCCTCATCGGCGCCGTCGCGGGCAATGCCGGGCGTCCACCCCGTGCTGCTCGGCGCGGCCGACGATGCGAACGCCGCCCATCTCGCCGAGCGCGCCTTCACTTGACGCCGATGTCGTCACCCCCTCGACAGCCCCGTCGCGAGCGGGCACACAGGTCCTCGAGCACGACGTCAACGGCATCGCCGTCGATGCGTTCGCACCCCAGCAGGCGCTGGCCGCGCTGGCGGCTCTGGCCGACGACCGACCGCGACTGGAGTCGCTGCAGGCAGCCGCTTGCCAGACCGCCGCGGGCTACTCGATCCAGCGCGCCGCGCTGTCGGAGTACCTTGTCTTCGCGCACGCGCGCTCCGCGCGTCCTGGCACGAAAACACGTGCCTGACTGCACCACAAGTGCATGGCCGGCCCT
Source organism: Solirubrobacterales bacterium (assembly GCA_038258125.1). Taxonomy (GTDB): domain Bacteria; phylum Actinomycetota; class Thermoleophilia; order Solirubrobacterales; family Solirubrobacteraceae; genus CADCVQ01. The sequence continues at coordinate 7,477 of JBBSQG010000072.1, read as the reverse complement.
ACACTCACCTTCTGCTCGTTGCACCCGTGAAGCCCGCAAGTACCCGCTGCCGCTGGGTGATCGCGATCGTTTTCGCCCTGCTCGTGTGCGCCGCGCCCGCGTCGGCAGCCGAGAAGGCGATCTGGGGTCCGCTCACCTTCGCCGACGGTCGCTCGACATTTCCGATGTATGAGCGCCTGGGCGTCGACACGCTCGAGATGCAGCTCAACTGGGACGCGGTCGCGTCGACACGGCCGGCCGATCCGACCAACCCGGCCGATCCGGCGTACCACTGGCCCGATGCCGTCTCGACGGCTATCACCGAGGCCCAGCGCCACGGCATCCGGCTGGCGCTGATGGTCAACGGCACGCCGGCATGGGCCAACGGCGGCAAGTCAAGGATCTGGGCGCCGAGCAACCCCGCGGACTTTGCGAACTTCGTCGCCGCCGCCGCCAAGCGCTACTCCAACGTGCGCCGCTGGATGATCTGGGGCGAGCCGAACATGGCCGTGCGCTTTCAGCCCCAGAAGACCGACGACCCGATCTCCGCCCGCACGTACGCACCGCTGCTGGACGCCGCCTACGGCGCGCTGAAGGCGGTCAACCGGCGCAACATCGTCATCGGCGGGATGACGTGGTCGGGCGGCGACGTACGGCCGACGCAGTTCACCCGCTGGATGAAGCTGCCCAACGGCCGGCCGCCGCGGCTGGACTGGTTCGGCCACAACCCGTATCCGTTCCGCTATCCCGATCTGCGCCGCAGCCCACAGGCGGACTTCCGCGACATCAGCGACCTGGACACGTTCAGCCGCGAGATCGACGCGATCTTCCGCGGCTATCGCTCGACGCCCGTCAAGCTCTGGCTGTCGGAGTACATGATCCAGTCCGACCAGCGGTCGCTGGCCTTCGACACGTTCGTCTCGCGCCCCCAGCAGGCCGCGTGGCTGCGCGCCGGCTACAAGGTCGTCACCCGGCTGGGCGACCGCGTGGCCGGCATGGGCTGGTTCACGCTGATCGATCAGCCACCGACGCCGACGAGCGCCTACTGGGGTCTGCTGACGAGCGACCTGAAGACCAAGCCCGCGTGGCAGGCGTTCTTCGACGTGCCGTCCGAACGGCACGCTCCACGCGTGCGCGTGGCCCGCAGCGCGCACCTGAGCACGCTGCGCGGGCGGGGCCTCGGCGTCCGCCTGCGGCTGCACTACCCGGGCCGCCACTCGGTGCAGCTGCGGCGCGGCAGCCGCCTGCTGCGCGTGCGGCGCACCACGCGCTCCGCCCTCGTGCGGATGCGGCTGCACAGCGTCCGCGCCGGGACATACACGATCCGCGTGCTGTCGCCGCGCGGCGCGCCGGTGATCAAGACCGTGCGAGTCCGCCGGTGAGCGACGACGAGAGCCGGCCCTTCCTGGGGATCGCGCAGCCCGATGTCGGCGACGGCGAGATCCAGGAGGTGCTCGACACGCTGCACTCCGGCTGGCTGACGTGCGGCCCGAAGGTCCGGCTGCTGCAGGAACGGCTCTCGCAGTACCTGCAGGCACCGCATCTGCGCTGCCTGAACTCGTGTACCGCGGGGCTGTCGCTCGCGCTGCTGCTCAACGATGTCGGGCCGGGCGACGAGGTGCTCGTCCCGGCCAACACCTTCGCGTCCTGCGCCAATGTCATCGAGCTGCGCGGGGCGACGACGGTCTTCGTCGACTGCGATCCGCGCACGGGCCTGCTGGACCTCGATCACGCCGACCACCTCGCCGGGCCGCGCACGCGCGCGCTGATCGCCGTCCATCTCGGCGGGCACCCGCTGGACCTCGATGCGCTCCAGCGGCTCGCCACCCGCCGCGGCATCGCGATCATCGAGGACGCCGCGCACGCCATCGGGGCGCGTTGGCGCGAGCAGCCGATCGGCAGCTCGGGCAACCTGTGCTCGTTCAGCTTCCACGCCACCAAGAACATGACGACGATCGAGGGCGGCGCACTCGTCGTCCGCAGCGCCGAGCAGGCGGCGCGCGTCGAGCGCCTCTCGCTGCACGGGCTGTCGGCCTCCGCCTGGAGCCGCCACGGCAGCGACGAGCCGGCCGGCTACGACGTCGTCGAGCCCGGCTTCAAGTACGCGATGAACGATGTGGCCGCCGCGATCGGCCTGCATCAGCTGCGCCGCCTGGATGGCTGGATCGACCGGCGCGAGGCGCTCGCCCGCGACTACGACGAGCAGCTACGCGAGCTGCCGCTGACGCTGCCCGCCCACGTACCCGCAGGCGCCCGCCATGCGCGCCACCTGTACACGGTGCTCGTGGACGCCGATAGTCCAGTTGATCGAAATAACATCTGCGCGGCGCTGAATTCACGTAAGATCGGGTCCAGCGTGCACTTCCATGGCATTCATCTGCATCGCTATTATCGCGAACGCTATGCGTTGGCGCCCGAAGATCTCCCAAATTCGACCGATTGGTCGGCGCGGGCGTTGACACTTCCGCTTCACTCCGCTATGGACGAGACCGATGTGGCCGTGGTCTGCTCGGCTCTGGCCGGCGTCCTGCAGCGGATCCCCAGCTCCGCATGAGGCGGGCGCTGGACATCGGCTTCTGCCTGCTTGCGGCCCCGATCCTGGTGCTGCTCGGCGCGCTGATCGCGATCTGCGTGTTCGTCGACTCACCCGGCCCGGTGCTCTACCGCTCCCAGCGCGTCGGCCGCGGCAGGCGCGGCTTTGCGATGCTGAAGTTCCGCACGATGCGCGACGGCGTGGCGGGGCCGACGCTGTCCTGCTTCGGCGACGAGCGCTTCACGCCCTTTGGCCGGCTGCTCGCCCGCAGCCGGCTGGACGAGCTGCCCCAGGTCCTCAACGTCCTGCGCGGCGACATGGCCCTCGTCGGGCCGCGACCGGAGCTCGCCGAGTTCGTCGATGCCTATCCCGAGGCGTACGCAGTGATCCTGCGGGCGCTGCCCGGACTCACCGGCCCGGCGCAGCTGCGCTTCTCCGGCGAGGGCCGCATCCTCGCCGCCACCGACGATCGCGTCGCGCTGTACACAGAGACGATCATGCCCGAGAAGCTCGGCATCGACATCGACTACGTCACCAACGCCGACCTGCGTCGCGATCTGCAACTGCTGTGCTGGACGCTGGTGCTCCCGGCGCGGCTGATCGCGGACGCCTACGCGGCCTGGCGTGTCCAGCACGCGATCGTCCGGCCGGCCGCCGCGGCCGTCATGCTCGTGATGGCCTCGCTGGCCGTCACGCTGATGTTCTCGCTGGACGCCGTCGGCTCGCTCTGACGCCGCGGCACCGCAGCCTAGCCCGAGCCGCCGCGGCGTCGCACCCGGGTGGCCATGCCGCCCGCGACACCGACGGCGAGCACGAGCCCGAGGAACAGGTACGCCCACAGGCTCGAGAGCCCCGCAGCGCCGGTCGTGGCCTGGCGGCGGTCGGACGCCGCGGCCGATGGGTCCCCTGCCGCGCTGCCCGAGCCGCCGGTCGAGTCATCCTTGGCGCCCTTGGCGCCCGCGCCACCCTCGCCGGCGCCGGCGCCGGCGCCGTCGCCGTCGCCGGCCGCGCTGCGTGCGGCCGCCGTCCCGGGGACGATGCTCGAGGAGCCGAAGTTGTTCTCCGAGCGCAGTGCCGAGGTGCGCGGCGCCGAGGCGCCCGAGCTCTTCGCCGCGGCGCTGCCCTTGGAAGTGCCGGCGCGCTTGACGGGAACGCGCTTTGGTGCGGCATCGGCGCGCGCGTCGTCGAGCGGAAGCTTGTAGATCGCGCCGGCCGGCGTGTCTCCGGCGGGATCGATCGACGCCGCCTGCGCGTTTGCGACCGAGACGGGCAGAACGGCTGCGACGACGAGGGCCAGTAAACCGGCTAGCGTCATGTCGGTGAACACGCCAGCCATCGTAGAGGGTGGACAGACCTCGCCGACCCGGCAGGTCGTCGAACCGGCCAGCGGTGCCCCGCTCACGCTCGTTCCGGTCTTCGCCGGCGTGCTCTTACTATTCGTGGCACTGTCGGTTAACGGTGCGTACGCGGTCCGTTACTGGGCACCGATCACGCTGTTCTTGCTCGTCGTGCTCGCGTCCGCCGCGCGCCGCCGGCTGTCCGGCCCTGCCCTCGTCGCCGCCGCCGGCATCTGGCTGCTGGCCGTCTGGTCGCTGGCCTCGGCGCTGTGGGGCGAGTCACCGGAGTCAGCGGTCGAAGGCGGCGCGCAAACGCTGCTGTACGCCGCGCTGTTCGCGCTTCCGCTGCTGGCGCTGCGCGACCGGCGCTCGGTGAAGATCGTGGCGGCGGCGACGCTCGTCGGCCTCGCGCTGGTCACCCTCGGGACGCTCGTGGAGATCCTCTTCGGCGGCGAGTCGGCGTTCCTGGCGGGCCGCCTCAACGATCCCGTGGGCTACCGCAACGGGACGGCCGCGCTGTTCGTCCTCGCGTTCTGGCCGCTGCTGTGCCTCGCAGCGACGCGCGGCGTCTCGGCGCTGCTGCGCGCACCGGCCTTCGCCTGCGCGCTCGTGGCGCTCGGGCTGGCCTTGCTGACGCAGTCGCGCGGCGCGTTGCTGGGCTTCGTCATCGGCGGCGCGATCGCCGTGCTCGTCGGTCCCGATCGGATGCGCCGGGCATGGCTGACGGTCGTCGCCCTCGGCGCGATCGCGCTCGCCTCCGGATCGCTGCTGGCGCCCTATCACGCGTTTGTCGACGGAAAGCCCGGGGCGGACGCGGTCGCCGACGCCGGATTGATGCTCACGCTGCTGGCGGCCATGGGGCTCGTCGCCGTGCTCGTGCTCGCCGTCTATGACAACGGCCTGCGCGGCAACGATCCGAGCCGGCGAGTGCTGCGCGGGCTCACCCGCGGCGCGCTCGCGACGCTCGTGGTCGTCGCCGGCGTCGGGGCGTTCGCGACGATCGGCAACCCGGCGAGCTTCGTGCGTGACAAGTACGACGAGTTCAAGGTGCTCGACACGAACGCGCCGGCCAGCACCCGGTTGGGTTCCACCGGCGGCCAGCGCTATGACCTGTGGCGGATCGCGCTGCGCGAGTTCGAGCAGCACCCCGTCGGCGGCGTGGGCGAGGGCTCCTACCGCTTCGGCTACTACCGCGAGCGCAACACCGACCGCAACCTGTCGACGCCGCACGGGCTGCCGATGGCGCTGCTCTCCGAGACCGGCGCCGTCGGTGGGTCGCTGTTCGTGCTCTTCCTCGGCGCGATCGTCGCGATGTTCGTCGTGCGCTGGCGCGATGCGTCGCTGATCACGCGCCGCTGGGCCACCTCGGCGGCCGCCGCGGGCGCCGTGCTCGTCGGCCAGTGCCTCGTCGACTGGCTGTGGCGGATTCCCGGCCTGGCCGGCCTGGGAATGCTCGCGCTCGGGCTCGCCGTCGCCGTGCTCGACATGCCCGACCGCGCGCCGGCGGCGGTCGACGGGCGGGCGAGGATCCCCGCCGCGGTGGGGACGCTGGTGCTCATGCTCGCGATCGTGCCGGTGGCGTCGGTCTACCTCGCGGACTTCCATGTGCGCCAATCGCGCGCACGTGGCGAGCAGTCGGCCACCCGCCAGCTGGCCAGCGCGCGCACGGCGGCGCGGCTGAACCCGATCGCGCTCACTCCCAAGCTGCTGCAGGCCGGCGCGCTGGAAGAGCTCGGCCGGCGCGCGGAAGCCCGTGACGCCCTGCAGGCCGCCCGCCGCCTGGAGCCCCGGAACTTCGTCATCTACGGGCTCATCGGAGACCTCGAGACGCGGGCCGGCAACCGCCCGGCGGCCCACCGCGCCTACCGCCGCGCGCTGCAGCTCAACCCGGCCGATGTCGGGCTGCTCCAGCTCACCCGGCGGACCGCATGAACGTCTGCATGCTGCTGCACAAATCCGTCGCGCACGACTCGCGGGTGCGGCGCGAGGCGGCGACGCTCGCCGCCGCCGGACACGACGTGACCGTCGTCGAGCTCACCGCGCTGCCGGCGCAGGACGCCGGGCTGGACGGCTTTCGCCGCCGCTCCGCGCTGCCGCCGGCGTGGGTCCGGCAGGCGCTCCCCTTCGCGACGTATCGCGCAGTCTTCCTGGCGACGTTCGTGGCGCGCGGCCGCGCGCTGCGGCCCGAGATCGTTCACGCGCACGACGCGGCGATGCTGCTGCCCGGCGCGCTCGTCGCGCGCCTGACGGGTGCCCGGCTCGTCTATGACTCACACGAGCTGGCGACCGGTGTGGAGTATCGCTCCGGCGCGTGGGAGCAGCTCGTGCGCGCGCTGGAGGCCGCGCTCGTCCCGCGCTGCGCCGCGGTGATCACCGTCTCCGACGGGATCGCCGACCGGCTGCAGGAGCGCTACCGCCTGCGCGCCCGGCCCGTCGTGCTGCGCAACGTCTGCGACCTGCCCGCGCCGGGCGGCCCCGACGGGACGCGCCTGCGGCGGCCCCTCGGCATCGGCTCGGAGCCGCTCGTCCTGCACCAGGGCTCGGCCGCGCCGGGTCGTGGCTGCGAGGTGCTGATCGCCGCCGTCGCCGAGAGGGCGGGCGTCCATCTCGTGCTGCTGGGCGCGGGCGACGAGCCCAACGCCGGCGCGCTCGCCGCGCACGCCCGGGAGCGGGGCGTCGCCGCACGCGTGCACCTGCTGCCGAGCGTCGATCTCGACGTGCTGCTCGCCCACACCGCCGAGGCTGACGTCGGCGTGTCGCTGCTGTCTGACAGCTGTGAGAACCATCGCCTGGCCCTGCCCAACAAGCTCTTCGAATACCTCGCCGCCGGGCTGCCGGTCGTGACGAGCGCGCTGCCCGAGCTCGAGCGCATCGTGCGCGGCCGCGGCGTCGGCTGGACCGTCGACCCGGCGGACCCCGCGGCGGTGCGCGACGGGCTGCGCCGGGCACTCGCCGCGCGCGACGACGCGGCCCTGCGGGAGCGCGTCGCGGCGGCCGCAGCGCAGCTGCGCTGGCCGGTCGAGCGCGCGCGGCTGCTCGGGCTCTACGAGCGGCTGGAGCACGGGCCGCGTGAGCGCGTGCAGGCCGACTACGACGCCTACGCCACCGACGAGCGCAAGCGGCGGGCGTGGGATGCGCGCAATCCAGGCAACGCGATCCTGCGCGCCGAGCTGCTGGAGCGCATCCTCGCGGTCACCGCCGACCAGCGCGCAGCGGGCGCGCAGCTGCTCGACGTCGGCTGCGGGGGAGGGTGGTGGCTCGGCCAGCTCGCCGAGCACGGGATGGCGCCCAGCCGCCTGTACGGCGTCGACCTGCTCGCCGCGCGCGTCGTGCAGGCACGGCGGCAGGCGCCGGGCGCGCCGGTCGAGGTCGCCGACGGATCGGCGCTGCCCTTCGACGACGGCCGCTTCGGCATCGTGCTGCTGCTGACGACGCGGTCGTCCGCCGGCGGCGCCGCGCGGCGGCGGCGGATCCTGCTCGCGGCGCGCCGCGGGCTCGCGCCCGGCGGCGTGCTCGTCGTCTACGAGCCGCGCCTGCCCAACCCGCGCAACCCGCGCACGCGGCGGATCGCGCGCAGCGAGCTGCGCACGCGCAGCGGCGACGAGATCCGCCACGAGGCGATCACCCT
>JBBSQG010000071.1:0-10569 GCA_038258125.1 Solirubrobacterales bacterium | reverse complement strand
CGTCGGCACCGAGCCCTTCGACGTCGCCGAACGGCGTCGGCGTGCTGCCGACGAGCGCCTGCCCGTAGGCCGCGGCCGATACGGAGATATCGCCGCGCTTGCCGTCGGCGATCACGAGCAGGCCGGCCGCGCGGGCGTGCTCGACCGTTGCCGCGAGCGCCGCCCAGCCGTCGGCACCGAGGCGCTCGAAGCAGGCCAGCTGCGGCTTGACGGCGACGCAGGCCGGGCCGGCGGCATCGATCAGCGCCGCACAGTGCGCCTGGACGGCGGCGGCGGCGCGCTGGGCCGGCGCGCCGGCGGTAGGTGCCGAGGCGAGCGCCTCAGGCCACAGGCGCGCGGGGTCGGGATCGAGGCCGAGCACGATCTGCGACTCGCGCGCGGCGACGCGCTCGGCCAGCCGGTCGGCGAACGGCGCGGTCATCGCGTCGGGCGCTTCGGGATCAACGGCGGCGCACCAGAGCTACTGGCGCACGGCCTGCTTGAGATTCGAGCCGGCGGTGAACTTCGGCACGCGCGATGCGGGGATGTCCATCGCCTCACCGGTACGCGGGTGATGGCCCTGGCGCGGAGGGCGTTCGGCGACGCTGAACTTGCCAAAGCCCGCCAGCGCGACGTCGCCGCCGCGGCTGAGCACGTCCTCCATCGTCTCGAGGACGGCGTCGACGGCGTCGGCGGCCTGCCGACGCGTGAGATCGGTGCGTGCGGCGACAGCATCGATGAGCTGGGACTTCGTCACGAGAGGTGCTCCTTGGCCTGCAGGCTGATGCAACGGACATGTCGAAGCTAGCAGCGTGACCGGACCACCCCGATCCGCGAGGATGTAGGCGTGACCTTCAACCGGATCGCCTGGCTCGTCACGGTCGGAGCAGCGCTGATCACGGCGCTGCTGCTGTTCGTGTCCGGCTACAACGGCTACGGCGCGCTCGCGATCGCGGTCGGGCTGTCGGCTGCGATCAACCTGCGCTGACGGCGCAGCGCGGCGCAGGGATCGCGCTCGGTCCTGTCGCCACAGCATCGATATCCGTGCATCTCTCGACAGGACCAGCGACTGCGCGACGTGCCTGAGCGTCCAGGCTCAGGCATCCGCCTAGTCCGCCGTCCGTCCGCTTCAGGTCCACTCCGCGTACGTCGAGCAACGGACGTACGTGCTAGCCCTCCTGCGTACACCCGGTGCTGTGCGTCGCTTCCTGGCCGCCTCGCTGCAGTCGTCGATCGGCAACGCGGTCGGCTACATCGCACTGCTGCTGCTGGCCTACGAGATGACGCGCTCGGCCTGGGCGGTCGCCGCCGTCCTGCTGGCCGAATGCGTGCCCGCGATCGCGCTCGGACCGTGCTTCGGCGCGCTCGCCGATCGCTGCTCGCGCCGGATGCTCGTCGTCGCCGCCGACCTACTGCGCTGCACGGCCTTCGTCGCGCTCGCGTACGCCGGCTCGCTGACCGCGCTGGTCGCGTTCGCCCTCGTCGCGGGACTGGGCGGTGCGCTCTACCAGCCGGCCGCCAAGTCGGCCCTGCCCGGCCTCGCCGGAGACCGTGCCGATGCGGCGATGGGCGCGCTCGTCGCCAGCTGGTCGGCCGCGGGCATGATCGGCCCCGCCCTCGGCGCCGGCCTGCTCGTCGTGCTGTCGCCGTCCAGCCTGCTGCTGCTCAACGCGGCGACGTTCCTCGTCTCAGCGATCGTGCTCAGCCGCCTCCCGCTCGGCCGGGCGGCCACGGCCACGGCCTCAGAGGACGCGGCCGGCAACTCCCCAGACGACGACGACGGCGGAGTCCGCGCCGGCCTGCGCGCCGCCCGCGCGATCCCGGGGCTGACCGCCGTCGTCGCCGCCGGCGGCGCCGCGACGCTCGCGTTCTCGCTCATGAACCTCGCCGAGCCGCTGCTCGCGCGCGCCGAGCTGAAGGCGGGCGCAGCGAGCTTCGCGCTGCTGCTCTGCGCCTTCGGCGTCGGCTCGACGATCGGCGCCCTGCGCGGGCGCGCCGACGGCTGGTCGCTGCTCGCCACGCTCGCCGGCGGCGGGCTGGCGCTGCTGGCCAGCGCCGTCGCGCCGTCGATCGCGCTGGCCGCGGTCAGCTTCTTCGCGACGGGACTGTGCTGCGGCATGTTCATGTCCTGCGAGCATCAGCTCATCGCCCGCTTGGCGCCGGCGGCCGCGCTGGGCCGCGTGTTCGGTCTCAAGGATGCGCTCGACGCGACGGCGCTGTGCACGGCGTTCGTCGCAGGCGGCGCGATCGCCTCGCTGACCGACGCTCGGGTGACGTTCGCCGTGTCGGGCGCCGCTGCGCTGCTCGTCGCCGCGGCCGCGACGCCGCTGCTGCTGCGCGCCGGCCTCGCCCGCCACCCGCGGCGCCTGGCCATCTCGCTCCCCAGCGCGAGCGGCGCACTGGCCGCCAGCCCGGCTGAAGCCGCCGCCGGCAGCCCCGCCGGCTGACCGCAGCACCGCGCTCAGTCCGGCCCGATCTCCGTGCCGGGATGGACGCTGCCCTCGGGCTCGAGGTGAATGAGCACGTCGGCGCCGCGCAGACGCTCCCGGATCGCGTCCTGCAGCGCGTGGGCGGTCGCGTGCGCGTCCTCGAGCGTTGTGCCGCCGACGAACTGGACGTGCATGTCGACGTAGCGTCGCGAGCCCGCGCGGCGGGCGCGCAGTTTGTGAAAGCCGCAGACCCCGCGCGGACCGAACGCGGTGATCGTGTCGCGCACCGCGTCGAGCTCCGCGGGCGGCAGCGCCTCGTCGACGAGCACGCGCGAGGCGCGCGCGAGCAGGCGCACGCCGGCGTAGACGATCGCCGCGGCGACGACGAGCGCGATCACCGGATCCAGCCACGCGGCGCCGGTGATCTGCACGATGACGAGCCCGACCAGGACGGCGGCCGAGGTCGCCGCGTCAGTGCGCAGGTGCGCCGCGTCGCCCTCCAGCGCGGGCGATTCGGTGGCCCGGGCCTCGCGCGCAATCCGCGTCGAGACGACGACGTTCGCGACGATCGAGATCGCGATCACCGCGATCCCGATGCCCAGCGAATGCACCTTCGGCCCGTTGGCGAGGCTGTGCGCGGCGGCGAAGATGATCACGCCCGAGCCGACGAGGATCAGCATCGCCTCGATCGCCGCCGCGAGGTTCTCGATCTTCGCGTGGCCGTAGGGATGCTCGGCGTCGGCGGGCTTGTCGGCCTCGCGGACCGAGAAGTAGGCGACGAACGACGCGATCAGGTCGATCGACGAGTGCATCGCCTCGGTCAGGATCGCCACCGAGCCGGTGATCGCGCCTGCGGCGAGCTTCAGCGCGATGAGGATCGCGTTGGAGGCGATCGACAGCGCGGCGGCACGGGTCTTGACGGTCCCGCCGCGCGCGGCGGGAGCTGCGGCGGCGATCAGCGGCCCGGCCATGAGCCGCTCCTACCCGTCGGCGAGCAGCGCGAGCAGCGCGCGCGCCGCCCGCCCGCGGTGGCTGATGGCGTCTTTCTCGCCGGGCGCCAGCTCGGCCATCGTGCGCCCGTCGTCGCGGTCGTCGGGGAGGAAGGCCGGGTCGTAGCCGAAGCCGCCGTCGCCGCGCGGGTCGGCGTCCAGGGTGCCGGTACAGCGGCCCTCGACGACCTGCTCGCCGGCGCCGGCATCGACGTAGGCCAGCGCACAGACGTAGGCCAGCGGCGAGCCGGCCGGCGCCTCGCGCAGGAGCTTGGCGAGGTACTCGGCGTCGGTCGCGCGCTCGCCGGCGAAGCGCGCCGAGCGCACGCCTGGCGCGCCGCCGAGCGCGGCGGCCTCGATCCCGGAGTCGTCGGCGATCGCCGGCAGTCCGGTGGCGGCGTGGGCGGTGCGCGCCTTGGGCAGCGCGTTGCCGGCGAACGTGTCGGCGGCCTCCGGCGGCAGGACGACGTCGTCGGGCAGCGCGACGATCTCGTGCGGCGCCAGCAACGTCTCGAACTCGCGCAGCTTATGCGCGTTGCGAGTGGCCAGGACGAGCTTCACGGCACGGCCCGCGGGCGGTCGCCGGTCGGACCGCAGCAGCTCACGCTACGGTCTGCGCCTGGACGGCGCGCAGCTGCTCGATGCCGCCGCCGGCCAGCGCGAGCAGGTCGTCGAGATGCGCGCGCGACAGCGGCGTGCGCTCGGCTGTGGCCTGGACCTCGATCAGCCCACCCTCGCCGGTCATGACGACGTTCGCGTCGACCTCGGCGGTCGAGTCCTCCGAGTAGTCGAGGTCGAGCAGCGGCACGCCGCCGACGATCCCGCACGAGACGGCCGCCACGCTGCCGGTCAGTGGTGTGCGCTCGAGCTTGCCCTCGGCCAGCAGGCGGCGCAGCGCGAGGTCGAGCGCGACGAAGGCGCCGGTGATCGACGCGCAGCGCGTGCCACCGTCGGCGGTCAGCACGTCGCAGTCGAGGTAGATCGTCCGCTCGCCGAGGGCAGCGAAGTCGATGACCCCGCGCAGCGAGCGGCCGATCAGGCGCTGGATCTCGACGCTGCGTCCGTCGAGCTTGCCCTTGGAGATGTCGCGCTGCTTGCGGTCGCCGGTCGACGCGGGCAGCATCCCGTACTCGGCGGTCACCCAGCCACGGCCCTTGCCGGCCATCCAGCGCGGCACGCTCTCCTGCACCGATGCGGTGCAGATGACGCGTGTCTCGCCCTGCGTGATGAGCGCCGAGCCGGCGGCCGGCTTGACGAATCCCGGCTCGATCCTCGTCGGGCGCAGGCCGTCGGGCGCGCGGCCGTAGGAGCGGACGGGCGTGGCAGTGGTGGTCATGCGGGAACCTCGATCTCGATGGGAAGCGCGACGTGCTCGACCGTGCCCATCGGCAGCTGAAGAAAACGCGAGCCGACCTCGGCGAATGCGGCCGCGTCGCCGGTGCACAGGAAGCTGTAGCGACCCTCGCCGGCACGCGTCGTCGCGAGGTCGCGAGCGTCGAGCGCGTGCTGCACGCGGCGGGCGATCGCGGTGCCGGAGGTGATCAGCGTGACCTGCGGCCCGAGCAGGCGCTGCAGCAGCGGGCGCACGAACGGATAGTGCGTGCAGCCGAGGATCGCCGTGTCGACGCGCGCCTCGCGCAGCGGCGCGCAGTACGCGCGGGCGAGCGTCACGTCGGCCTCGGTGATCGGCGCACCGTCCTGCGAGATGCGCGCCAGCTGCGGGCAGGCAACGCTCGTCAGGCGCACGAGCGAGTCGACGGCGAGGACCGCGCGCTCGTAGGCGCCGCTGGCGACCGTCGCCGGCGTGGCGAGCACGCCGATGCGCCCATTGCGGGTGCCCGCGACCGCCAGGTTGGACTCCGGGCCGACGACGCCGATGACATCAACGCCGTGACCGCCGGCCGCGACGTAGGCGACGAGGTCCTCCAGCGCGCTCGACGTCGCCGAGTTGCACGCGACGACGATCAGCTTCGCCCCGCGCGCCAGCAGGATGTCGGCGATCTGCCGGCTGAAGGCCCGCAGCTCGCCGGGCGTGCGGTCGCCGTAGGGAAAGCGCGCCGAGTCGCCGAGGTAGAGGAAGTCCTCCTGCGGCAGCTCGACGAGCAGCTCGTGCAGGACCGGGAGGCCGCCGACGCCGGAGTCGAAGACGCCGATCGGGGCGCTGCGCTGGGGGGCGGAGGGCACGGGCGCCATGTTCGCAGAGGCGCCCGCCATGCCCTCCTCGCGGGGCCGCTATCTCGACTTCACCGAGTCGATCGTCTCCTTCAGCTTGGCGGCGATCGCCTTCGCGACGCCTCCGTCGGGCAGCTTGCCCGCAGCGGCGATGACACCGCCGAGCAGGCCGACGAGCAGCAGCATGAGCCCGACGTACTCGACGGTGCCCTGCCCCGACTGCCCGCTGGCGATGCGGCGGGCGATGTTTGCGTGGATCCAGCCCATCGTGCGGTACGGCATCTGCGACCTCCAGGGGACGTGATGTGCCGTGCCGATGCTCCGCCCTCGCGCGTGACGGATCTACGCGCACCGGTGACAAATCAGCGCAGAAGCTGTGACGAATTCGACGCCGTCCGCAGCACGTAGCCGAGCCCTCGGGTGAATGGCGGCTTCGGGGCTGTATCCACCCCGAAGCTGCCACGCATCGCCGGGTCGCTCATCACGTCGCCTTGGCGAGGAGCCCCATTCGGCGTGCAACCGGTTCAATGACCGCAACCACCGATGCGCGCCCTCGTCGTCACGAACATGTATCCCTCCCCCGCCCGCCCGGCGCTGGGCAGCTTCGTGCGCGATCAGGTCCGCGCGCTGCAGCGCATCGACGGCCTCGATGTCGAGCTGCACGCCTTCGCCCCGGGCGGCCCGCGCAGCTACGCGCGCGCCGGCCGCGAGCTGCGGCGCAGATTCAAGGGCGAGCGCTTCGACATCGTCCACGCCCACTTCGGGTTGACCGCCTGGCCGGCGCTCGCCGTCGACGCCGAGCACCGCCTCGTGACGCTGCACGGCAACGACCTCTACCACCCGCGCTCGCGCCCTATCACCGTCGCCGCGCTGCACCGGATGGACCTCGTCGGCACGCCAACTGCCGAGTTCGCCGCCAAGGTCCCGGGCGCCGGCACGAAGCGCGACGTGGCGATCCTGCCCTGCGGCATCGACGTGGCGCGCTTTGCGCCGATCGATCGCCGAGCCGCGCGCAAGCGCTTGGGTCTCGACCCCGAAGGGCGCTACCTGCTGTTTCCCTACGACCCGGCGCGCGCCGTCAAGCGCGCCGACCGGGCGCGCGCGCTCGCCGGTGACGACGCCCAGCTGCTCACGCTCGGCGCGGTCAAGCCCGAGGACGTGCCGCTCTGGATGAACGCCGCAAACGCCGTCATCTGCCCGGCGGATTGGGAGACGTTCGGCCTGGCCTGCATCGAGGCGCTCGCCTGCGACGTGCCGGTGCTCGCGCGGCCCACCGGCGCGCACGCCGAGGTCCTGCACGGGATCGCCGGCACGCACTGCGGCGAGTGGGATCTCGCAACGTGGCGCGCGGCCCTCGCGCCGCACCTCGCAGACCCCGATCCGCGCATCGCCGGGCGCTCGCGAGCGCTGGACTACTCAGCCGAGGCGCTCGCCGAGCGGGTCGCCGGCGCGTGGCGCTGGCTGCACCGGGGCGGCCAGGCGCCGCCGCTATACTCGCCCGCCGAGGCGCCGGCCACATCATCACGCGGCGCCCACCCCTCATGACCGGACCGATGCAGCGCATCTTCCGCCGTCGCGCCTCCGGCTCAACGGGCCGCAGCCGCCCCGGCCTGCTCAGCCGACTCCCGTTCGGCTCGGCTGCTGCGCGCTCGGGCGCAGGACGCCTGCCGTGGGGCAAGCAGGCCGCGCCGCCCGCGATCCCGGCCAGCAGCGCGCCGTCCGCGACGAGCGGCGCGCCACAGGGAGATCCGTCCGCGCAGACGCAGGTGATCGTCCAGGAGCAGCCCGACGCCCCGGCCGGCGGGGCGAGCTTCCGCGACCGCGGCAAGCTGCGCCGCCGCCTGCGCTTCCTGCGCCGCGCGCGCGAGCTCGCCTTCCGCGACATCGGCGGTCTGATGTTCGACATGCGCCGCTTCGGCCGCGAACGCCCGGACCTCGTGGAGGCGAAGATCGGCGCGCTCGGCGCCGTCGACCAAGAGCTGCGCGCGCTCGAGCGTGTGCTCGACGACCGCCGCCCGATCCACGAGCTGCGCGAGCCCGGGATCACGTCCTGCGCGCGCTGTGGCGCGCTGCACGCCAGCGACTCGAGCTTCTGCCCCAACTGCGGCCTTCAGATCGCCGGCCTGCGCGCGATGGGCGAGGTCGGCGGGGCGATCGCCGCGCCGCCGCAGGCGCCCCAGGCCCCGCCGCCGCAGCAGGCCGCGCCGGCCGCCCTCGGCGGGCCACCCCAGCCCGCGCCCGCGCAGCACACCGACGCGATGCTCCCACCGCACGCCCGCGACGACGCGTGAGCACGCAGCCTCCCGCCGGATCTCCCCAGCTCCCCGAGCCCGGCTCGATGCGCTGCCCGCGCTGCTCGGCGGCGATCGGACCCGATCAGGACTGGTGCCTGGAGTGCGGCGCGCCTGCCCGCACGCGGCTGGCGCCAACGCCGAACTGGCGGGTTCCGACCTTGGGAATCGGGGCGATCGTCCTGCTCGCCGGAGCGCTGCTCGCGTTCGCCTTCGTGAAGCTCACCGGCGATGACAACGCGCCCGCCGGCACGACGCCGACGGCGGTCGTGGAGACTACGGCCCCGCCCGTCGTGGCGCCGCCACCGGGGCTGACGACGACGCCGACGACGCCGACCGCGACGCCGATCATTCCCGGACCCGCGACGACGCCGACCGTGCCCGGCGCAGCGCCGACGCCCACGACCGCGACGACCCCCCCGCCGCCGCCAACCACGACGCAGGGCAGCACGACGATCCCTCCCGTGCAGGTGCCCAGGATCCCGAAGGCAGCCCCGTGATCGGCGGCGCCGCGACCGCTCAGCCTGAGCCGGCGGCGAGCGCCGGCCAGTAGCCGCCGGCCAGTCGCTCCCGCGCCTGCGCGGCCAGCGGGTGCAGCGCGATCTCGGGCAGCGGCGGCGGCTCCGCCGCGCCCACCACCTCGAGCGTCGCCACGACCGAGCGCGCCAGCGCGGCGAGGTCGTAGCCGCCCTCGAGCACGATCCCCAGCGGCACGCCGAGCTCGCCGGCGCTGGCCCGCATGACCGCCGCGATCGTCGCGTAGCCGGCGTCGGTCACCCGGCAGCCGGCGAGCGGATCGTCGGCGTGCGCGTCGAAGCCGGCCGACAGCAGCAGCAGATCCGGCGCATAGGCGCGCGCCAGCGGCCGCACGACGTGCTGGCAGATCGAGACGAAGACGGCGTCGCCCGAGCCGCCCGGCACCGGCAGGTTGACCGTGAAGCCGGCGCCGAGGCCGCTGCCCGCGTCGCTCGCCGGCCCCGTGCCGGGATACAGCGGCGCCTGGTGGATCGAGCAGAACAGCACGTCGTCGCGCGCGTGGAAGATCGCGTTCGTCCCGTTGCCGTGGTGCACGTCGAAGTCGAAGATCATCACGCGGCGTGCTCCGTGGGCGTCGATCGCGTGCTGGGCGCCGATCGCGATGTTGTCGAACAGGCAGAAGCCCATCGCCTGCGCGGGCTCGGCGTGGTGGCCCGGTGGGCGGTGCAGCGAGGCCCCGGCGGGCGCAGCCTCCGGCCCGAGCAGCGCGTCGACGAGCGCGATCGCGCCGCCGGCGGCATGCAGCGCGGCCTGAAACGAGCCGCAGCTGACGATCGTGTCGAGGTCGATCATCCCGCCGCCGCGCGCGCACAGCGCCGCGATGCGCTCGATGTGCTCGGGCGGGTGGATCGCGGCGATCTGCTCGCGCGTCGCGGCGGGCGAGTCGCGCACGTCCCACCCGAGCCAGCCGCGCTCGCTCAGCGCCCGCTCGATCGCGACGATCCGCCGCGCGTTCTCGGGATGGCCCCCGGTGTCGTGCTCCAGCGAGGAGGGATGGCGCAGCAGGACCGGAGCGGCCATCTGGATACCGTACCCGGCGGTGCCCGACGAGCCGGTGATCAGCAGCGACCTCGCGGTCGTCGGCGCCGGGGCCGCCGGCCTGTACGCGGCGCTGCGCGCGGCGAGCGCGGGCGCGTCGGTCGTGCTCGTCTCCGCCACGCCGCTGGCCCAGACCGCGAGCTACTGGGCGCAGGGCGGGATCGCGGCGGCGCTCGCGGTGGAGGACTCCTTCGCGCGCCATCTCGCCGACACCGAGGCGGCCGGGCGCGACCTCGTGCGGCGCGCCGCCGCCCAGGTGCTCGTCCACGAGGCGCCGCAGTGCGTCTCAGACCTCGAGCGGATGGGTGTGCGCTTTGACGGCGATCGCCGTGGCATGCTCGCCCTCGGCCTCGAAGGCGGGCACTCGGTGCGCCGCGTCGTGCACGCCGGCGGCAGCGCAACCGGCCGCCGCGTCGTGCGCCAGCTGTCGGCCCTCGCGGTCGACGAGGCCCGTATCGAGGTGCTCGAGGGGGCGCGTGCCGCGAGCGCCTGGATGCGCGACGGCCGTTGCGCGGGCGTCGTGCTCGAGGACGGGCGCGCGATCAGCGCGCGCGCGACGATCCTTGCCACCGGCGGCGCCGCGGCGCTGTGGTCGCGCACGACGAACCCGCCCGGTTCGCTGGGGATCGGGATGTCGCTTGCTCACGCCGCGGGCGCCGAGCTCGCCGACCTCGAGTTCCTCCAGTTCCATCCCACGGCGGTGATCGGGATCGCCGGCCGCGAGGGCTTTCTCGTCACGGAGGCGATCCGCGGCGAGGGCGCGACCCTGCGCGGCCCCGACGGCGAGCGCTTCGTCGAGGAGCTCGCGCCGCGCGACGAGGTCTCGCGCGTGATCGCCGCGCTGCTGCACGAGACCGGGGCGACGTCGGTCGGCCTGGACATGCGCGCCGTCGACCCGGCGCTGTTTCCCAACGTCGTCGCCGCGCTGCAGGAGGCGGGCCTGGACCCGACGCGCGAACCGATTCCGGTCTCCCCCGCCGCGCATTACATGATGGGCGGCGTCGTGACCGACCTGCACGGCCGCAGCACCGTGCCCGGCCTGTACGCCGTCGGCGAGACCGCGTGCACGGGCCTGCACGGCGCCAACCGGCTGGCCTCCAACTCGCTCAGCGAGTGTTTCGTCTTCGGCGCGCG
>JBBSQG010000070.1:0-10661 GCA_038258125.1 Solirubrobacterales bacterium | reverse complement strand
GCGCGCGCGTGCGCCTGCTCGAGGCCGTCGGCGCCGCGCTCGGCGCGGCATGCGCCGGCTCGGCGCCCGGGAGCGTGTGCGTCGACGACGGCCACGGCGCCGACGAGGCGACGATCGACGCGATCTCCTACCTCGGTCGCCGGCTCGCCGGCCGCGCCTTGCTGCTCGTCGTGAGCTGGCGCAGCGAGGCAGTCCCCCCGGGACATCGCCTGCGCCGGCTGGCCGTCGACGCCGCCCGCGCGGATTCGGCGACGATCGTCAGGCCCGTGCGGCTGACGCCGGACGAGGTCGCAGAGCTCGTCCTCGCGGCCCGTCCGGGCGCGGTCGTCCCCGAGCTGCAACGGCGGGTGTACCTCGAGAGCGAAGGCCTGCCGCTGTTCGTCGCGCAGTACCTCACGACATACGCTGCCGGCGCCGCGGCCCCGCGCCAGGACTTGCTCCCGGCCGACGTCCAGAGCTTTCTCACCGCGCGCCTCGCCGGGCTCGGCGCGATCACGCGCCAGGTGCTCGGCGCCGCGGCCGCGATCGGTCGCTCGTTCGATCTGGAAACGGTTCGCGAGAGCAGCGGGCGCGGCGAGGAGGAGCTCGTCGGCGCGCTCGAGGAGCTGCTCGCGCAGGACATCGTGCGCGAGGTCGCAGGCTCGGTGCCGAGCTATGACTTCTCCCACGAGAAGCTGCGCTCGATCGTCTACGCCGAGACAAGCCTGGCGCGGCGGCGGCTGCTGCACCGGCGCGTCGCGGCGGCGCTGACCAGGCCGCCGGCGGTGGACGAGCGCGCCGCGCTGATCGCCAACCACCTGCGCCTCGGCGGCGACGACGCCGCGGCCGCCGTGCAGTACCGCCGCGCGGCCGAGCACGCCGCGCTGCTGCACGCCCATGCCGACGCGCTGAAGCATCTCGACGCCGCACTCGCACTGGGCGATCCCGACGTCGCCGGCGCACACGAGCGCATCGGCGATCTGCGCACGCTGCTGGGCGACTACCCGGGCGCTCTGACGGCCTATACCACCTCCGCCGCCCACGCCGAGCCGCGGGCGCGGGCGGCGATCGAGCACAAGCTCGGCAACGTCCATCGTCGCCGCGGCGAGTGGGATCGCGCCGAGGCGCGGTTCGTCGCGGCGCTGCAGGCGGCGGGAGGCGATCGGCCGGCGCTGCGCTCCCACGTGACGACCGATCTCGGCCACACGCTGCAGCAGGCCGGCGATTCCGACCGCGCGGCGCAGCTCGCCGGCGAGGCGCTGGCGCTCGCCGGGACCGCCGGCGACGCCCGCCGTCAGGCGCAGGCGCACAACCTGCTTGGCGTGCTTGCGCGCGCCGAGGGCGACCTCACGTGCGCCGCCGACGAGCTGCACCGCAGCCTCGCGCTGGCGCTCGAGCTCGGCGACGACGCGGCGCAGACGGCGGCGCTGAACAACCTCGCGCTCGTCGCGCGCGATGCGGGCGCGCTGGCAGATGCCCAGGCGCTGACGACCCGTGCGCTCGAGCTGTGCGTCGCCTCGGGCGACCGCCACCGCGAGGCGGCGCTTGAGAACAACCTCGCCGACATCCACCACGCCGCGGGCGACGAGGACGCGTCGATGGAGCACCTCAAGCGCGCCATCACGATCTTCGCCGAGGTCGAGGCCGACGACGCGACGCGGTTGCCGGAGATCTGGAAGCTCGTGAGCTGGTGAGCCGACCGGTGCGGGAGAACCGCACGCACGGAGTTGAATGGGGAATGGGGCACCAGACCCGCCATCGGCGGGCGCTGCGCCCCTGACTGCCGATGCCCGCGCCGCCCGCCGGTCTCTGCGACAGCTGCCGTCACCAGCAGGTTGTGCGCACGAAGCGCTCGTCGTTCTCGCTGTGCCGGCGCTGGAAGGAGGACGACCGCTTCGCGCGCTACCCGCGGGTGCCGGTCCTGCGCTGTCCGGGCTACGAGGAGAGAGACGGTGCCGCGGCCGACGCAGACGGCGCGCGCGGCGCGGATGGCGAGGCGGGCGGCTTATGACCGCGCAACCGAAGCGCTGCTGGCCTACGAACGACCCGCTCTACATCGCCTACCACGACGAGGAGTGGGGGCGGCCGGTGCGCGACGAGCCGCGCCTGCTCGAGCGCCTCTGCCTGGAGGGGTTCCAGTCGGGCCTGGCGTGGATCACGATCCTGCGCAAGCGCGAGAACTTCCGCGCGGCGTTCGCGGGCTTCGATCCGCTCGCGGTCGCCCGCTTCGCCGACGCCGACGTCGAGCGGCTGATGGCCGACGCCGGCATCGTCCGCAACCGGGCGAAGATCGAGGCGACGATCGCCAACGCGCGCGCCACCGTGGCGCTGCACGAGGCGGGGGAGACGCTCGACGCCCTGCTGTGGTCCTTCGCGCCGGCGGTCCCGGCGCCCGCGCCCCGCTCGCTCGCCGAGATGCCGGCCACGACGCCAGAGTCCAAGGCGCTGGCGCGCGAGCTCAAGCAGCGCGGCTTTCGCTTCGTCGGCCCGACGACCGCCTACGCGCTCATGCAGGCGACGGGGATCGTCAACGACCACGTCGCGGACTGCATCGTGCGCGCGGCGGTGCAGGCCGAGATCGACGCCGTCCGGGCGTCAGAGCGGTCTGGCGGCGTCGTCGATCGGGTCCAGAACCGGCTCGCCGCCGGCCGCGACGACGACGTTGCGCGCGAGCGGGATCTGATGTGAGGCGCTCTCGAGGATGTGCATGAGATAGCCCGCGGTGTTCGGGAACACGACGAGGTCGCCGACCTGCACGCCGCCGGGGAAGCGCAGGCGCCGCCACGTCAGCAGCTCGCGCTCGATGCAGTACGCGCCGACGAGGTAGCCCTCGATCGGGCCGGTCGGACGGGCCGGAGCCTCGCCGCCGCCAGGCCGCAGCAGCAGCGGGTCGACGAGGAAGTCGTCGGCCGTCGAGCGGCACTGGGTGCGGTTCATCGCCACGCCGACGAGCCACGTCCCGTCGCGGCGCTGCTTGCGAGACTCGACGCGGGCGACGGTCAGACCGCAGCCGTCGACGAGCGCGCGCCCGGGTTCGCAGCGCAGCTGCAGCGCTCCTGCCCGCAGCCCGTCGGCCACGCTGTCCTGTCCGGTGCCACCGAGCGGGGCGCTGAGGATTCCCGCCAGCCAGTCTCCCCGCGTCGGCTGCTGGTGGTAGGGATAGACGTTCGCGCGGCCGGCGATCTGCCCGCCGTGCGCGGTCAGCCCGAGGCCGTGACCCTCGAAGGTGAGCGGCTTTCGGTGCCCGAGCAACCCGGCGCGATGCAGCTTCCAGAACATGTCCCACTCGTCGCCGTCGTCGAGATAGGACATCGGGATCCCGCCGCCGATGTCGACGAACGCCGGTGCGTGGCCACGAGCGCGCAGCG
The DNA here is from genome assembly GCA_038258125.1 of Solirubrobacterales bacterium. Lineage (GTDB taxonomy): Bacteria > Actinomycetota > Thermoleophilia > Solirubrobacterales > Solirubrobacteraceae > CADCVQ01. The sequence continues at coordinate 7,314 of JBBSQG010000070.1, read as the reverse complement.
CATCCACGAGCTCGAGGCTCTCGGCGAGCGCGACCACCCGCTCCCCGGCGTCGTAGCCGTCGAGGTGAAAGTGCAGGCCGGTGATCGCCAGGCGCGCAGCGCCGCCGCGCACCGCAACGTGCCGGTCGGCGATCGCCAGCAGCTCTGCCGATCCGAGGCCGAAACGCGTCTGCCTGGCTTCGTCCGCGAGGACCGGTGCGAGCCGCAGCGCGATCGGGGCGGCGGCGGCCGACGCGGGGGCTCCGGCCGCCACGCTCGCCAGCAGCTCGAGCTCGTCCTCGTTGTCGACGACGACGGTGGCGCCCGACGCGACGCACAGCTCGAGCAGCGCGGCGGGCTTGACGGCGGCCGTCACGACGACGTCATGCGCCGGGATACCGCGGTCGAGCACCTGGCGCAGCTCGCGCTCGCTGGCGACGTCGATGCCGAGCCCGTGCCGTCCGGCCTCGTCGACGAGCGCGAGCGTTTTGTTCGCCTTGCGCGCGAAGAAGATCCGCACGTCGACCCCGGCGGCCTGCGCCGCCGCGCCGAGCTCGTCCGCGTTGCGGCGCAGCGGCGACGGATCGATGACGTTCAGCGGGGAGCCGAAGCGCTTGAGCCACGCCGCGAGCCGCGCGGGCTGCGCGCAGAGCTCCTGCTGCCACGGCTCCAGACGCCCGGTCAGCGGGCTGACGCCGCGGCATCCCGCGCGCGGGTCGGACGTCGGGCTCACACGAGCACGCCGCAGCGGCAGCGTGCGACGACGCTCCGCGCCCAGCGGTCGGCGAGCGGGTGCAGCGTGCGGCTGAGCGTGTCGTTGCCGATGACGACATCCTCCGTGAGACGGCCGATCGCCGACAGGCCGGGAGCGGGCGTGCCATCGGGCCGGCGGCAGCGCCCGTCCGCGTCGACGTCGAGGCCGCGGCACCCGGCCGCGACTCGGGCGTGGCCGCCGGCGAGCAGACCGTGCAGTGGCTCGCTCTGGGCGCCGGCCGCGCCGGGACCGGGCAGGACGGCGTCGACGACGACGTCGACGGCGTGCTCGCCGTGCTCGCCGGCCAGCCAGGTGCCACCACGCCGGCCGCGCAGCCGCCCACCGCGAACGTGGGTGAGGTCGACCCGGCCTGCGTCGACGAGCGCCAGCAGCTTCGCCGCGTTGATCGGCGGCGGTCCGAATGCGACGCGTTCGAGCTCGGCGGCGAGACGGTGAAACGCCGGCCAGTCGCGCGCGGCGAGCCCGCCGCCGCCGAGCCGCGCGACGACCGCCGGATAGAGCATCCGCCAGGTCTGGCCGATCGCCCAGGGCATGTCGGGCACGGCGCGCCCGGTGCCGACGGCGAGCGAGCGCGCGAGCTCCTGTGCCGGCCCGCGGTCGGGCGCGAGCGGCGCACCGGCCGCCGCCGCCGCGAGCCAGGCCGCCATGGGCTCGGATTCGCCGCTCCTGCCGCGCGCCGCGCGCAGCACGGCGGACGCACTCGCGGCGAGGATCGCGACGACGTCGCGGCGCAGGTCGAAGCCATCGGCGAGGGCGAGAATCCGTTCGCGGCCGAGTTCCGAGATCGGCGCGAGCCCCGGGACGGCGGCGGCCAGCGCGGGGTCAGGCTTTGCCAGCATCGGCCGTCCCCGGCGCGCGAAGGGGAAGATGACGGCGACGTCGCGTTTGCCCGGCTCGTAGCGCAGCGCGACCAGATCGTCGAACGCCGTGAACGTCCCGCCGCGGCCCTCGGTGAGCGCGAGCGCCGCATCGATGAACGTCAGCGCGAACCCGCGCACGGCAACCGTCGCACCGGGCGGCACCTGCTGCTCGCAGAGCCGTTCCCGGACCGGGAAGACGGCCGGCACGAGCCGCGCGGCGTGCGTCCACTGCGCTGCCAGGCCGCTGTCCCACGTCAGCTCGTGGCCTGGCGCGAGCAGCACCTCGTCGTACAGGCGAGCCACCTCGTCGTCGGCGCTGACCGCCCAGTGATCGCCGCCCGGCCGGATCGCGGTCACGCGCGCTCGCCGTACCGTGATCTCGACCGCCGCCGGGGCGTGGTGCCGGATCGTGACCAGTCCGTCGGCGAGGTAGGCGCCGACCTGCGCGCGCGGCGCATAGCGATCACGGTCTGCGTCAGGGGCCAGACGCTCGCGCCACGCGACGAACGATGGGCGCTCGCCAGGCGGCACGACGGTGCTCGTCGGCGACCACATGTCGATCGACTCCGCGGGGAAGTTCATCCGCAGATAGCCGGGCTGGTCGGGGTCGTACACCGCGCCTGCCCCGGGCGTCGCGGACTGCTCGAAGACGTCGACCGCGATGGCCTCTGCGTCGAGCGCGGAGGCGTGGTCGACGAGCCGCTCAAGCGCGAAGAGGCCCTTCGGACCGAGCCCGACGATGGCGATGCGAAGCATGGTGCGGGTTGCCCGGTCGTGGCCCGGCTCAGTTCCCGGCGGCGGTCGTCGGCCCGGCCGCGGGCTCGACGAGCGCCGCGAGCTGTGCCGGGCTGCAGCCGAGCTCGTGCCTTACCCACGCGTCGTCGTAGACCGTCGTGAGGTAGCCGCTGCCGCCGTCGGGCAGGATCACGGCACAGCGGCTGCCGGGCGCCATCTGCGCTGCGAAGCGCTGCACCGCCATCAGGACACCGCCCGACGACGCGCCGGCGACGATCGCCTCGCGCGCGGCGAGGCGCCGGCAGCCGGCCACGCAATCGAGATCGCTGACGCGGACGAGGTGGTCGAACAGCGCGCCCGCCGACAGCTCGGTCTCCACGCCGGCACCGAAGCCGGGCAGCACGCGCGGTGCGCGCACGCCGCCGAACAGCGCGCTGCCGACGGCGTCGACCGCCACGACCTGGGTCGCGCGACCGTGTGCGCGGACGTAATCCGAGCACCCGCGCAACGTCCCCGTCGTGCTCGTCGCGACGAAGACGTAGTCGAGCTCTCCCTTCAACGACTCGTCGATCTCGCGCATCGTGCCGGCGGCATGGGCGGCGGGGTTGGACGCGTTGGCGTACTGATCGGGCCAGAACGCATCCGGGATCTGAGCCAGCAGCTCGGCGACGAGCTTCAGCCGGGTGGCGAGCAGCTCACCGGTGTCGGGATCGGCATCGCGGACGACGCGCACGTCGGCGCCGAGCGCGCGCATCATCCGCACGTTCGTCTCGTGTGCCCGGGCATCGACGACGCAGATCAGGCGCAGCCCGTGATAGCGGCAGGCCTGGGCCAGCCCGACGCCCATGTTGCCCGAGCTGGATTCGATGACCGTCGTCTGCGCCGTGATCTCGCCGCGCTCGATCGCATCTTCGATCATGCGGGCGGCCGGGCGTGCCTTCGAGCTGCTCCCCGGGTTGGACGCCTCGAGCTTGGCCCACAGCGCGATCTCGGGCCGCTCGCCGAGGTAGTGGCGCAGCGCCACGAGCGGCGTGTCGCCGATCGCGGCGAGCACGCCGTCGACGGGCGCGCGCACCGGCGCCGTGAGGGCGCGGCGCGAGCCCGCCCCGGGGCGCGAGCTCGCGAAGACGGACAGCTGCTCGAGCGTGTCGCCGGCGAGATCAGGCGCGACGCTCATCCTCCGTGTGCGCGTTCGGTCTGCTCGGCCGCGATGCGCGCTTCGATCGCCCGCTGCTCGGCCGCCTCGCGCTCGCGGATCGCGTCTTCCGCTGCGATGTCGGCGTCGTCGGCGGTGAGCGCCGCCTGCTGCTCGGCCTCGGCCCGGCGCGCCGCCTCGGCCTCGAGCTTGTCGGCGTTCGCGCGCGCCGCCTCGGCCTCCTTGCGGCTCTCCTCGCGCTCGTGCCAGCTTTGGACATCCTCGGGCGCGACGCCGCGCAGGCGCTCGTCCTGGCCCGCCAGCGCCGAGATCTCGCTGCCCGTCAGCGGCCCGCCGCTCGTGCTGATCAGCAGGTCGGCGTCGACGGCGAGGTGGACGGCGTCGCGGGTGACACTGGCACCGCACAGGCTCGCGGCGTGGTGCTTGCGGCCGGCGAGCCCGCTGCGGATGGAAAGCGCAACCGGATCGGCGCCGGCAAAGTAGACGTCCTCGATCTTGCCGAGCTTCTCGCCCGACGCCGTCTGGGCTTCGCTTCCGATCCAGTCCTGCAGCTGCGTGACCTCGATGCCCATCGTGGCGGCTCCCGTCGTTGACGTCGTGGGGTGGGCCTACCCGTCAGCGGTCGCGACGGATCGTCGCGATCAGCGTGCTGAGGAACGCCAGCACGCGCTGCACAAGCGTGAGCTTCGGCTCGACCGCGCCGAACGGCTCGATGTCGGTGACCGTCGACTGCGAGGGCACCGGCGGGTTGCCCGCCACTGTGCTCGTGGAGATGTCGTAGCGCTTGAGCGGGTCGAGCACGATCTCCGTCGTGACCTTGCCGTGGCCGCCGGAGTGCACCGGCAGGTTGATCGTGCGCGGCGGCACGCCGGCCTCGTCGGCGGAGTTCACGGTCACGACGAGCGTGTGCGGGCGCGGATCGCGCTTGGTCACGTCGTACTCGATCCGCAGCCGGCCGCCGGCCCGCAGCGCCCGCACGTCCGGCGCCGCCGCGCCCTGGCCGTGCACCGGCGTCTTGGGGTTGTCGAGCATCTTGTCCGGCTCGGTCCACTGCTTCTTGGCGCCGGGACCCGTCGGGCTGTTGGACTCCACGCCACTGCGCGGCAGCGTGTCGCCCCAGCGCCCCGGCCAACGCGTCCACGTCGGCGTGTCGATCTGGAGGATCTCCAGTGTCGGCCGGTGCTTCATGCGTCGCTTGCCGTCGGCGAGGTCATACCACGCCTCGGTCTGGTGAAAGCCGGCCTCGAAGTAGGAGGCGTGCGAGCCGCGCGCGACATACACGACCGGCCGCTCGCCGAGCGTCTCGACCTCATCCCACGATCGCTTCTCCCCGTAGCGGTGCTGGGCGTAGATCGCCACGTCGGGCACGCCGGCGGCCGCGTCGAACCGGAACTGGAGCATCTCCCAGTCGCCCTCGTGGGTGCCCAGGCCGAACGACAGCTGGTAGTCGTTGTAGAAGTACCACAGCCAGTACTGCAGCCAGAGGCGCCCGTTGGCCTCGATCGCGTGGCCGTAGACGACGTTGTTGAGCTCCGGATGGGCCATCCGCAGGCGGCGATAGCGCTCGCGGTAGTCCTTGCCCTTCAGCCCGAGCAGGTCGCCCTCGAGCACCTCGCTGCCGTCGCCGTAGGTCTCCGGGCCGAGGAGGTCGAGCGCCAGGGCGGGAGTGCCGGTCGCGGGCTGGGCGGCGGCCAGCACGGCGCCGTCGCCCGACTCGGTCCGCTTGCGGCGCAGCTCGCAGCCGGGAGCGACCATGTACTGCACCGCGCTGTCGGCGAAGAACTGCTCGTTTGAGTCATAGCGCAGGACCGGCTGGAAGCGCCGCAGCAGGATGTCGTGCTCGCCCATGCTCACGCGCTCGGTTCGTCGAGCAGGTCGATGCGCAGCGAGAGCGCGTCCTCGTCGCGGAAGTGCACGCCGTAGGACCGCCCCGACGCCTGCTTGGCCTGCAGGAACGCCTCCAGGCGCGCTTGCAGGTCGCCCTTGCCGGCGCGGTTGGTCAGGTGGATGTGGAAGTCGTCGTCGCCGGGCCGTGCCGCGACGATCGTGTCGAGCGTCTCGGTCTCCGGGTTGCCGTCGCGGCCGTTGGCGGAGATGACGTAGTGGTCGGCGGTGACGCGCTCGAAGAACTCGGCCGCGAGGTTGCGGATCGAACCGTGGTGGGGGAGCTTGAGGATGTCGACGTGCGTCCTGCCGTGCTCGGCGATGCCCGCCTCGTCGAGGCCGCTGAGGACGTGGTCGCCGCGCGCGTCGCCGGTCAGCAGCATGCGCTTGCCGTCGCACTCGGCGAGCACGACGATGCTCGACAGGTTGTAGGGCGAGTTGTCGGTGAACGCCGCCGTCGCCGCCTTGTCCTTGGCGACCGCCTTGGCGTGCTGGGAGAGCCACTTGTCCCAGGCGGCGTGCAGCTTGTCCAGCTGCGCGGCATGCGGGCAGACGACGGTCAGCTTCATGTCGCCGAGCGTGATCGATCGCGTCCCGCCGGCGGGCAGCACGACCGGCCCGTCGAACGGCTCGTTGACGCCCCAGCCGAGCGTCGTTGCCTGGTCGCGCAGCTCGCGGCCCTGGCCGACGCTCGCGACGATCGCCAGCCCGGCAGCGCGGATCTCGTCGGCGCGCGGGTCGCCGATCGGCTGCTCGAGCGCCGCGACGGCGGCGCTGCTCAGGGCGTCGGCGTCAGTGCCGACGACGTCGTCGAAGGAGTTGTGCCACAGCGTCTGCAGGGTGTAGCTGGGCGGCTGGGAGTCCAGCTGCTCGGTGACGAGCGCGCCGGCGAAGTCGACCATCCCGTGGACGTGGTCGTCGTCGATGTGGCTGACCATCGCCAGGTCGATCGCCAGCGCCCCGCCGGCCGCGCGCGCGGCTCGCAGCTGCTCCAGGCGCGGGCGCAGGCTCGTCTCCCAGGTCCCCGACGGGCCGCCGTCGATCAGGACCAGCAGCGGTTCGGCGACGCTGCCGCCGTGCAGCAGCAGGCAGTCGCCGTGGGCGGCCTGGAGTGCCTCGAGCGAGAAGATCATGGGTGGCCTGGCCTCCGCATCAGATCGATTGAATCGCGCGCAGGGCGTCGACGACGCCGCTGCCCTGGAAGTAGCGCTCGCGGCCGAGGTCGGTCGCCGTCGCGCACAGCACCCGCTTGATCTCGGCGGGCTGACCGATCAGCTCGGGATGGCGGGCGAGGATCAGCGCCGCGGCACCGGACACGTGCGGCGCGGCCATGCTCGTCCCGTCGAGCGCCTTCAGACCGCCGCCGGGCACGGGCGCGGTGATCTTCTCGCCCGGCGCGACGAGGTCGGGCTTGGCGCGCCCGTCGCCGGTCGGGCCGCGGCTGGAGAAGTACGAGACGCCGTAGGTGTGCGGCTGGTGCCGGTGCGTGGCACCGACCGTGATGACGCCGCCGGCGTTGCCGGGGTCGGTGATCGACATCTGGCGGTAGCCCTCCGTCACGCCGGCGCTCATCGACACGAACGCGCGCCCCTCGTTGCCCGCGGCGACGACGACGACCGTGCCGCTGCCGATCAGCCGCTCGCACTCCTCGCAGACCGGCGTGCGGCCGCAGGCGAAGGATCCGACGACGTGATCGAGCGAGAGGCTGAGGTTGACGCCGTGGACGACCGGCGCCGGCGAGTTGGCGTTCAACCAGCGCACGAACTGCAGCGCGGCGAGGATGGCGAACTCGTCGCCGGTGCCGCTGGCGTCGAACACGCGCAGGTCGTAGAGGCCGATGTCGGGGCAGACGCCGCGGACGTCGTGCTCCCGCGGGGGATCGGAGTCGCCCGCCAGCCAGTCGGCGCCGAGGATTCCGGCGACGT
>JBBSQG010000069.1:0-10665 GCA_038258125.1 Solirubrobacterales bacterium | reverse complement strand
TTCGGCCGAAACCTGGCCCGCCGCTACGACCGGCTGGCCCTCAACCTGTTCAACCAGTTCCCGCTGCCGCTGCTGCGAGCGCAATTCGCGCGGAACGGCCATGGCTGGGAACTGCGGCGCATCGCCAGCATCTCGGCGAACGAAGTGCCCGAATCGCATTGGCCCTTTGTCGTTCAAGTGGCCGGCGAGCACTTTGCCGGAAAACGAGGCGGCGCGAAAAAACGCAGCCGCACGCGGTTCGATCTGGCGATACTTCACAATCCCGCCGATCCCGAGCCTCCCTCCGACGCCAAGGCTCTGCAAAAATTTGCCAAGGCCGCCGCGTCGCTGGGCATCAGCACCGAACTCATCACCCGCGACGACTACGGCCGGCTGGCCGAGTTCGACGCGCTCTTCATTCGTGATACGACGTACGTCAACAGCTACACATACCGCTTCTCCAGGCGCGCGGCCGGCGAAGGCCTGGTGGTGATCGATGATCGCGCACACCAGCAGCCGATCGGGAGCGGCGCCCCCGTCCGGCCGCGCCCGTCCAGCCACGCGCGGACCGGGGGCCGCGATCGCTGCCGCGCCGCGCGCCACCTGCTCCCCGATCCGGCGCAGGTCGGGGCCGACGGCACCCAGCTCGCGGTAGGCCTCGCGATAGGCGAGCTGCGCCTCCGCCGAGCGGCCGCCGGCGTACAGCGCTCGCACGAGCTGTACGCGGCGGCGCTCGTCGAGCGGATCGCGGCCGATCTGCCCTCGCAGCGCGCTCTCGACCTCCGCGTGCTCGCCGAGCGCGAGCAGGACCTCGTTGCGGTCGACCTCCGCGCGATCACGCAGGCTGGCCAGCTCGCGGGCCGGTCCGATCGCCCACGTGCGCTCGCCCAGCTCGCCGAACAGCGGCCCGCCCCACGTCGCCAGTGCCTCGGTGAGCAGCGCGCGCGCGGCGCGCGGGTGGCTGGCGGCGAGGTCGTGCCCGCGTGCCGCCAGGCGCCGGAAGCGCTCGACGTCGATCCGCAGCGGATCGCCGACGGCGAGCCGGTAGCCGTCGCCGTCAGTGACGACGAGGCGCGGCTGGCGCCCCTTGTCACCGAGCAGGCCGCGCACCGCGCTGACGGCGACCTGGACGGCGTTGCGCGGCTGCTTGCCGGGCTCGTCGCCCCACAGCGCCTCGATCAGCGCGTCGGTGCTGACCCGCTCGCCGGCGTGCAGCAGCAGTCGCGCCAGCAGCAGCTTGCTCTGATCGGTGAGTGCGATCGCGCCAGCATCCGGCGCGGGGCGCACGGTCACCGAACCGAGAACTACGTAGTCAGCATCGGACATCGCGCGCACCGTCGCACCTTCACCCCTCGATCGACGACGCCTCCGGCCCCGCGCCAGCCAACCAGAGTGGCGGATGACGGTCAAGCCAATCCAGACGCCGGCGCGCCCTGACGTCGGGATCCCGTCACAGGTCTGACAATGCCGACGGCGGCACGGCGGCGAGGCCGCGGAGGGCGATCCGATCGCCGGGTGAACACCGCAGCACGTCCTGCCATGCGCTCCTCGCCGCCGGCAGGTCACCGGCATCCAGGCATGCCAGCGCGTGCGCGTTGCGCGTCGTCAGGTCGTCGGGCAGCCACAGGACGATCGCGGAGAAGCACTCCCGCGCCAGTGTGCTGCGACCTGCCCGCGCAGCCCGCAGCCCGCGGTTGAACAGCGCTGCCGGATGCATGAGCAGCCGGCCGAAGCCGGCCAGCGGGATCAGGCAGCCGATGCAGACGTCGGCCCCGGCGGGGTTCTCGGCATGGCAACCGGCGATCGGGCAGACGATCCGCGGCTCCGGCGGGCGCTCGGCCGGGGGGCCGGCGCGCTCGGCGACGAGACCGACGGCCTCGCGGTCTCCATGCGCCGGGACCGGCAGACCCGTCACCGCCGGCACGTCACCCAGGCCCGCCATGATCACGCGTCCGCGGCGCAGCGCGACGCCGTTGTGGCAGACGGCCGGATCGATCTCGGTCACGACGGTCGGGGCCGCGTCGATGTCGTCGGCGCGCCAGCCCACGATCTCCACCAGGTCGGCGACAGCGGCGGCGGGCGCTCCGCCCACGTGCACGATCTCCAGCCCCGCCGCCGCGACCTGCGCGAGCATGCGGTCCTTCAGCCGCCCCAACGCGCGACGGACGTGCGCGTGCGCCGCATCGCCGAGCCCGGCGCCCCGACGGTCCAGCAGCTGCTCGAGCTCCAGCGCGAGCACCGCCTGTTCGGCCAGTGCCCGCAACGTCTGCACCTGCTGGCGCGCCGCGGCTTCAGCGGCGCGGTCGACGTCCGCGCGCATGCGCCGCAGCACGGCCGCGAGCTCCTCCGCCGGTGAGCACAGGGCGAACTCCGCGGCCGGCTGCTCCGCGAACTCCGACCAGGTTGGCCGGTCGGTGGTCGGGCGCGCCATCGTCAGCTCTGGCGGTCTCGGTCGACCCCGCCGCGTCGCCGGTGGCTGACGCTGCAATCGCGCACACCCGGCGTTCTCTCACATGGCACTGAGGCCATGCTGAAGCCGCATGGACCTCAGTGGCTTTTCAGTGCCCTTCGGAAGTCTGCGCGGGCAGCGCATTGTGCCCGGCGACGAACGCTCTCCCCGTGCGTCGTCGCCGGGCGCCGATGCTCAGTTGGCGGGAGTGGGCCAGGAGCCGGTTGACGTTGTCCGCCCGGCATCGAGGCCCGCACCGGCTGGGTCTCGACGATTCCCGTCGGGTGCATGTCACGGGTCTGACAGCGCCCGCGGTCGGACCCCCGACGATGCGCTGCATGGCGAAACACCGCCCGGCCGAGATGTCAGCTCGTGGACCCGCCCGGTCGCCGCGAGCGCCACACACGGCGCGCGGGGCGTCGTGCCCCGCAGGAGAGATCCCACTGCCGACACATCTCGTCCACGCCGATCACGCGGACCGCCGCGCATCGGCATGCGATGACGAGATCCCCGACGCGCCGCTCGCGGATGAGCCGATCATCGCCGCGCCCCCGCGCCAGCTCGACGTCCTGGGCGACCAGCTCCCGCCTCGGTCCCGAGCGCTGATCGCCCTGCGGGTCAGCTCGCGGCTGGACTGCTCGTGCTCCTGGTGCGACGGGGTCCTCGCCGCCTTCGATTGTGGCCTGACCCTGCGCGAGATAGCCTGCGTGGCGGCCCAGGGGACTGACTTCACCGGGCGTGAGGCGACGACACTGCATGCAGTCGACGAGCTGCTGCGTGACGAGCGGCTCTCGGACTGGACGTTGCGCGCCCTCGACGACGCTCCCGTCGCGACCGCGATCACGATCGCGACGAACGCCTTTCAGCGCCGGGTGCGTCGCGTGGCGCGGCTAGGCAACGGCCAAGCCATCGGGCGCATCGCGCAACTCGCGAGCCCACTGCGCGCGCGCGTCACGTATGCCGCGCTGATCCACGCGGATGCCGCCTCGACCCCTGGCGACCGGCGTGAGCGTCGGCCCCCGAGCGCAAGTCCGATGCGATAGTTGCACCAATGACGCCGACTCGGCGGGTCGCCATCGCGGGCCTGGTCCTGTTCGTCGCGATCGCCGTCGCGGAGCACGCCCTCGCGCCGCAGCTGGGGCCCGACCGGCACACGCTGTCGGAGTACGTCAACGCCGAGGACGGCGGCGTCATGATCGCCGGGTTGGTCGCGTGGGCGATATCGCTGCTCGCGACGGCGGCGCTTGCCTGCGGAGCACGCCGCTCGGCACGCGCTCCGCACGGTCAGATCGTGATTGCGCTCCTGCTCGTGATCGCCGCGACCGGCCTGCTGCTGACGGCGACATTCGCGACGCAGACGAGCGCCGGTGTCCTGCCGCCGGGCGTGATACGGACGACCGGCGGACGCATTCACGATCTCGCATCGCTGGCCGCGACGGGGGCCATCCTCGGCGCCGTGATCGTGAGCGCCTTCGTACTGCGCGCACGGCGCAGCTTCAGGCGGCTCGCGTTCGCCGCCCTCGCGACAAGCCTCATCGCCAGCGCGGTGCTGCTGAGCATCGGCGATCCCGTCGACGGCATCCGACAGCGCGTCCTCGTCGCGGTCGGCTGTGCCTGGCAGGCCGGTCTGATCGCGACGCTGGGCGCGCGATCACGTCACAGATCTCGGGACGTGTCAGAAACCTGACACGTGCCGCCGCGGGCTCGACCAGGGTCCGCAGGGATGGCAGCCGTCAGGACGAGCGAAGAGGATGCGAGCGATGGTCGCCCCCGATGTCGCCCGCGCGTACGCCACCACCGCCCGCTGGCTGCCCAGCGTCGCGCTTGGTACCGCGGCGACGGCCGCGGCCGCCGGCCTGTTCGGTGCCGTAGCGGGCTTGCTCGTCGGACTCACGGCGCTTGCCACGACCCTGTCGGCCGAACTGCTGGAGCTCGTGCAGACGCGCTCGCGCGGTCTACGCGATGAGATGCTGGAACGGCTGGCGACGGTCCAGACAGAGCGCACCGACGAGACGCTGGATGCCCGCTCCCACGATCCCTGCGGTCACGTCCGGCGAACACTCGCCGACCACGGGCCGCACGCCGGCGCCGCTCCCTCGCTGGCACACCTCGAGGCAACGCTGGCGCGCGTCGATGGGCGGCTGCGAAACACCGAGAAGGAGCGGCGGGCGTGGCTCGTCTCGGGACCACCGGCGCTCATCGGCGGTCTCGCCTCATCCTCCGAGGCGGGGATACCGTTGAAGCGCTACGGCGATCCGATCAACGTCCCGCCGTGGCTGGCGGGGCCGCGGGCACAGCCGGCGCTGCTGCGCGTCGGAGGCGTGCTCGACGACATCCGCCTGCTGCCTTCGGCCGAGATCGAGTGGGCGGTACTGACCTTCACGCTCTGGGCGCGGGCGCTGCTGCTCGTCCTCGCGCCTGCGCTCGGCGTGCTCAGCTTGGCGCCGCCGCCGGACCTCGACGGGGACTGGGTGGGGCTCGCGCCGTGGGCGCTCGCCCTCGCCTTCGCGCTCACGACTGCGCTGCTCGCGCCGCGCATCGCGACGCTGACGATGCAGGAGTCAGTCGCGGGCCTGCATACGCGCCGCGCGCTGCTCGCCTTCGAGCTGCCGCTCGCGATCACACTTGCGCTGACGTGCCCCGGCTGGGCGGCCGTCGCGTTCGCGGCGGGCTGGACGAACTGGTGGCAGCGTCTAGGCCGCACGCCGGCGATCCCGGACTTCTCGTGGCTGCGGCTGGCGGGCTGGATCACCGTCACTGCAGGCGCGCAGGCGGCCGGGCTCGTCGTCGGGCCCGGCGAGGTCGTCTGGTGGCACGCGATCGCCGAAGTCGCGATCACACTCGGGGTGATCGCCGTCATCGGCGGCAGCTACGGGGCGATGCTGCCGGTCTCGGCCGGCGTCGCCATCCGCGTCCTGGTCCTCGGTACCCGCCACCAGCGCCTTGCCGACAGCGATGCGCAAGCGCTCGTCGACGAGCTCGCAGAGACGATGACCCGCGCCGCCGACGAGCTTGACGCACTCACACCGCGCCGCCCGGCCGATGTCGATACGGCCAACGTGCTGCGCGTCGCCGTCGACAGCATGCGGCCAGTCGTCTCCCGGCGCAAGCGAACCGGACCGCCCGCGCTCGGCGCGCTGGTCGGCGACGCGCTCGCGGAGGCCGGCCACGACATGTGGGTCGGAGATCCGCGCGCGCAGCCGGCGCAGGACCGCGCACGCCGCGATTGCGAGACGCTGCCGGTCCTCGTCGGCGAGCCGGAGTTCGAGCACGAGACGATCGCGACCATCGTCGTCCCCGAGGACGTCGCCGGTCTGTTGCACCGCCTGCTCGTCGCGTGCATCGTCGAGGCGCGCGTGCACGGCAGCCGCCGCGTGCGCACGATCGTCGCCCGAGACGGGGATCGGATCGAGATCCGCATCTCCAACCCGCCCGCCCCCGGCGAGCGCCGCGGTGGCCGCGGCCGGGGCGCGCGCACGATCCGCGCGCTTGCCGAGCGTCTGCCCGGTGCCGGCGACCTGTTTCGCGGATCGACCGACTACTCGTTCGTCGGCCGTCGGCCGGCGGGCGAACTCTACGGGGTGCGCTTCTCCTTCACCGTGGGAGATACTGCGCCCGATGCCGATCCGCCGGGTTCTCGCATGTGATGACGATCTGACGCTCGCAACCTTCCAGGAGTGGTTTGCTGCCGACAGGGCCGAGCGCGAGCGGGCGTATCGGCGCGGAGCGCTGCGCTGGTGGGAGGTCGACAAGCAGATATGCCGCACGCTCGCCGAGCTGCGCGACGCGCTCGAGGAGAGCGTCGACGCGGGCGGCCTGCCCGATCTCGTCCTGATCGACGATCGCCTCCCGCCCGGCGTCGGCGGCGAGACCGCACCGACTGCGCTGAAGGCCGTCCGGCTCATCACATCGACCTTCGGCGAGGGCCGGCCCAAGTGCGTGCTGCACACGAGCGCCCCGAAGCTCAACGAGATCACGGCGTTCTGCGCGCTCGGCGGACACAACGTCGTCGATAAGTTCCGGCCGCACGAGCGCATGCGCGTGCTCTGGGAGACGCACGACGGAGGATGCTGGTCACCGCCGCAGGCCAAGACCACCATGGACGTGACGAAGGGCAACGCGCGCCTATTGCCCTACATGGAGCACCCACACTGGATGCTCAACCTGACGTCCGAGATCCCAGAGTTCACGCCGACCGCCATCTATCAGGCAACGAGCCGGTTGCGAAAGGCCCTAGATCTGGATTCCACCGCCGAGGCGCGCGAGATCGTCGACGCCGCGCATGAGCACGGTCTCGTATGGGTTCCCCTGGCCTACCGGCACTGGTTGGCGGAGGATCATCCCGAGCACCGCGCCAACACCTTTCAGCTCAAGCGACCACCGCCCAAGTCAGAACCATGACAGCGCCCGCGGAGCTTCTCGGGAAGCTCCGCGGCATGCCTACGAACAACTCCCCACGCACCACCACCCAGCCGCCTGGTGCGGCTGCACCGCACCACGCGGACACGACGATCGAGCGCTACCTCGCACGCCGCCGCGCCGGCGCTTGCGCGCCGCCGCCACACGAGCGACCGGCTGGTCGCGATCCCACCTCTCAGCCCGAGTGGGACGGTCACGTCCCGCAGCGCTTGTTCGCCGCGTTCGCGACACAGCCGAAGCTCGCCGCGCCGTTCCTCGCACTCTGCGGCGCCCTCATGGAGCTGCTGGCACCTCGCCTGCGCGAGCTCGTCGCGCTGCGCGTCAGCGCCGTCCTGGACTGCGAGTACTCGTGGACGGGCCACGTCCAAGTGTCACTCTTCGAAGACGCCCGCGCACCGGCTGCCCTCACGAAGGCCGACATCGCGGCCGTCGCCGGGGCCGGGGCGGCCGCGTTCGGTGGCGCTGACACGGACATCCTGATCGGCGTCGACGAGATCCTGCGCGACGGCGCGCTCTCGGAGACCTCACTCACCGCGCTCGCCAAGGATGCCGTCAGCGTGCAGATCGCGGTCGGCACGTACCGGACGATCGCTGGGTTGATGCATCGCGTCGCGCACGAGCCCGGCCTGCCACTCGTCGCCGGCCTCCAGAGCCCGACCGCGGCGCGGGCGACGGACGCCGGCGCACGTCGGAAGGCGGTGTGACATGGCCACGACGATCGGACCCGCGGCAACACCCGCGATCACGGCGACGACCGATGAGTTCGAGGGGCTGACGGTCGCACAGGCGCAGATCGCGCTCGCGGCGATGCTCGCCGAGATCTGCGCGCGCCGGCCGCGCTGGCCGGGCGCGTTCGGTCCGGGCGATCCCGCCAGCTGCGCGTTCTTTCTCATGAGCGCCGCGAGCGTCGACTGGGTCGACGCCGCGGTCGCCCATCCGGACATCCGTGCGATCGACGTCTCGCTGGAGGGGACGGGCGGGTTCGCGGCGATCGAGTCGTCGATCGCCAGCGGCCGGCTGCAAACGATCATCTGCGGCTCGGGGCCTGGCACGCTCGGGCCGCTGTGGACGATCCCTGCAGCGAAGGGGCAGGGCGGGAGCCTGCTCGTCCTTGCACCGCGCACGCCGCCGCACCTGAGCGGACGGACGGCGATCCAGGAGGCGTCGTGCTTCGACCCCTTGCATATGGTCGGCGGCGAGCTCTACGACGCGGTCTTTCCCATGAGCGACGCCGCTGAGATGCCAATCATCGCGATGCGGCTGCGCCATCTGTTCGAGCGCCCGCAGGGGGCGGTCGTGCAGGTCTCGGTGCCGACGAACGTGCTCGGCGACGCCTGCCCCGCGCTGCCGGACGTCGGCGCCGTCGAGCTCGCCCAGCCGGCGCCGAGCACACGTACGATCGCGCGTGTCATCCAGCTGCTGACGGCAGACGGAGGGCCGCCGGCGTTCCTGCTCGGATCGGGCTGCGTCGCCTACCGCGACGAGGTCGCCGAGCTCGTGGCGCGCTTCGGCGCCGTCCACTTCTCGACGCCGGCGGCCGCCGGCGTCCTGCCGAACACGCTGGGCAGCATCGGCAACGCGGCCGGCGGCGGCGTTCCCGCGCGCCTGCGCGAGCTCGACGTCTGCTGTGTGGTCGTCCTCTGCTCACGGCTCGGCATCGCCTCTGGTGGCGGCGACGCGGCACTGCTGCCGACGGCCTGCCCCGTCGTGCTCGTCGATCTCGAGCCGACCGCCGGTGCCGCCAACGCAGTCGCGACCTGGGGCCGGCCCGTGCTCTCGATCACCGCCGACATCGGCGAGTTCCTCCACGCGCTGCTGTGTGCCGCCCCCGCCGCGTGCCGGACCGCCTCCAGCGACAGCCTGGGGGAGAGATGACCGCCAGCGTCAACCCCTACCTCGTCGCCGACGCCGTCGTGCGCGCGGTCGCCCGCCTGTCACGCACGGTCGGACTGTTCGCGGAGTCCAGCTCTGCGATGTTCTACGCGATCGACGCGATCGGTCGGCTGGCACCCGACCCGACGCCCTACTGCCGGGTCTCGTCGGCCTATGGATCGATGGGCCACGCGCTCAGCGGCGCGATCGGCTTCTCGGCGACCACGGGGCAGCGTTCGCTCGTGCTGACCGGCGACGGCAGCCTGCACCTGCTCAACCCGCTGCCGGCTGCACTCAAGCACGGCCTGCCGATCACGCTCGTGATCCTGAACGATCAAAGACTGGGATTGCCGGCGTTCGGCACCCTCTCGATCGGTGCACAGCATGCCCACGCGACCACCCCGCTGCCGGCATGGCGGTTCAGCGGCCAGGGATCGCCGTCGATCGGCGGCCGCCAGGTGACCGATGCCGCCGAGCTCGACGGCGCACTCCGGGACGCGCTGTCGTTCCAGGGTTGCTTCGTCGTCGACGTGGCGATCGATCCCGCGGTCGTCCCGCCGATCGGAGCGCGGATCGAGAGCGCCGCCGAGATGTTCGGCGGCAGGCGCTGATCGGGCGGGGGCGCGCAGACCGTGGCTCACCGGCGATGTCGTCGCCCCACCACCGACGGTGCTGGATAGCAACGCCGATCCGCAGATGTGACAAATCACACACGATCGGTCGCCGCCGCACTGGGCGTATGCGAAGCTGAGCCCATGTCCGCCGAGCCACGGGCGCCGCATCGATCATGCCGGACCCCCGGCCTGCCGGCGCTGCTGCTCGTGCTGACGCTGATCGCGCTCGGCTTCATGCTCGCCGCCTGCGGGGGCGATGCGGACAAGACCGGCGATGCCGACCCGAACGCGGCCTCGCCGGCCGCGGTGAGCCTCGCCACCGTCGCGGACCGCACGCGCGCTACGTCCGGGCTGCGACTGTCGCTGCAGCAGACGATGACGGTCGCCGGCCAGGGATCGGTACCCGCTACGGCCGAGGGCCGCTTCGACACCAAGCATCAGCGCGGCGAGATGACCTTCTCGATCGACGACTCGTCGCTGTTCGGCGAGGACGGCCCGGACGCCGGCGCGCTCGAGCAGCGGATCGTCTTCGACGGGCTGACCTTCTACGTGCGCTCGCCGACCTTCGACGCGATGCTGCCCGCCGGCAAGCACTGGGTGAAGATCGACCTCGACGCGCTGGGCAAGCAGACCGGCACCGACCTCGGCGCGATCACGACCCAGAGCGGTGGGCAGGACCCGACGCAGGTGCTCTCCTACGTCAAGGCCGCCAGCGGCGACGTCGGGCGGGTCGGCACGGAGACGGTGCGCGGTGTCGCGACGACGCACTACAAGGCGACGATCGACCTCGACAAGGTGCCCGACTCGGCGCCCGCCGACCAGCGCGCCGCCGCGCGCCGCTCGATCGACGAGCTGATCGAGCTCGGCGGCACGAGCACAGCGCCGATCGAGGTCTGGGTCGACGGCGACGGCCTGGCCCGCCGCATCCTGACCACGACGACCACGGGCACGGCCGCCCAACGCATCAAGCTGCGCCAGCGCATCGAGCTCTACGACTTCGGCACGAGCGTCGACGTGACGATCCCGCCGGCCGGCGAGACGGTCGACGCGGGCGATCTCGGCCGGCTGCCGCCGGACGCCGCCGACGGCACGCTGTTGGGTTGACGCTCGCGCGACAGGGCCCGGCCCGGCCCGGCCAAACGCCACTACGAGACCCGTCCGGTCGGGCAGCCCGATGGCGACGGTGCCCCGGGGTTTGTGGCAGGGTCGGTCGATCCTTCGCCTGACCCGTCCCATCCCGGCCCCGGCGGCGCGCCTCATGCGGATTGCCGCCGCCGTCCTGGCGACCGTGCTCGCCAGTGGCGCACCGGCGCCGGCGGCCGCCGCGGCGCC
>JBBSQG010000068.1:0-10727 GCA_038258125.1 Solirubrobacterales bacterium | reverse complement strand
TGCGGACAGTGCGACCGGCGGCGGCTGATCTCACCCCCGCCGGCCGGGCCGCTCAGGGCGTGACGACGAGCTTGCCGCGCGCGTTGCCGGCGACGAGATGGCGCATCGCCTCGGGCATCTCGGGCAGCGCGTAGGTCCGCTCGACGGCCGGCACGATGTGACCGTCGTCGACGAGCTCGACGAGGCGCTCGAGCCCGCTGTGGTGCTCCTTGGCGATGAACGTCGTCAGCCGCTGCCTGACGAACCGCGACAGGACGACGGCGCGCAGCTGGCGGTCGACGCCACCGATCAGGCGACCGCCCTGCTCGCCGCCGACGATGACCAGCGTGCCGTCCGGTCGGAGCGCTCGCCGCAGCCGGCCGAGCGGGGTGTTGCCGGCGATGTCGAGGATCAGGTCGTAGGCCGGGCCGTCGGCGGCGAAGTCGTCGACGGCGTAGTCGAGGACGCGGTCGGCGCCGAGCGCCGAGACGAGGTCGGCCTTCGCCGCGCTGCACACGCCCGTGACCTCGGCCCCCAGCCCCTTGGCGATCTGCACCGCGGAGGTGCCGACACCACCCGACGCGCCGGTGATCAGCACGCGCTGGCCGGACTCGACACGACCGACGTCGGTCAGGCCGCTCAGCGCGGTCAGGCCGGAGACCGCGAGCGCGGCGGCCTGCTCGAAGGTCAGCCGCGCGGGCTTGCGGGCGAGCTTGTCCTCGCGCGCCGCGGCGTACTCGGCGAAGGATCCCTTGCCGATCCCGAACACCTCGTCGCCGACCGCGAAGCGCGTGACGTCGGCCCCGATCTCGACGACGACGCCGGCGAGATCGAGCCCGGGGACCGGGTTCTTGGGACCGCGCAGGCCGAAGCCGAGCCGCATGACGTACGGCAGGCCGGCCATCAGGTGCCACGTTCCGCGGTCCAGCCCGGCGGCGCGGACCCGGACGAGCACGTCGCCCGCGCCGATCGTGGGGCGCTCGATCTCGCCGGCGTGCAGCGTGTCCGCGTCGCCGTAGCGGTACTGGAGGATGGCGCGCATCGCCTCGCCGGGGGCGGTCGGCGCACTGGCCGGGGGCGGGACTGCGGTGGTGATGGGGCTGGAAGCGGTCATGGCCTGGTCTCCGGGTCGATTCCTTACGCTGTAAGGTGCAGTTGGGCCACGGTAACCATACGTTGTAAGGTTGTCAAGCCGGAGAGCTGAAGGGAGGTGGTTGGGATGGCGGATTCGACGCAGCGAACAGCAGCGGCGCGCGCGCCCGTGACCCGCGAGCGGGCGCTGGCCACCGCTATCGCGCTGGCCGACGGCGGTGGCATCGCCGCCCTGACGATGCGCCGGCTCGCACGGGAGCTCGGCGTCGAGGCGATGTCGCTGTATCACCACGTCGCCAGCAAGGAGGACATCCTCGACGGCATGATCGATCGAGTCTTCGCCGAGATCGAGCTGCCGGCGGAGGGGACCGAATGGAAGCCCGCGATGCGCGCGCGGGCCCGCTCGGCGCGCGCGGCGCTCACGCGCCATCCGTGGGCGATCAGCCTGATGGAGTCGCGCTCCTCGCCCGGGCCGGCGACGCTGCGCCACCACGACGCGGTGCTCGGGTCCTGCCGCCGGGCCGGCTTCTCGGTCGCGATGGCGGCGCACGCGTTCTCGCTGATCGACAGCTACATCTACGGCTTCGTCCTGCAGGAGGTCAACCTGCCGTTCGACGACAGCTCCGATCTCGAGCAGGTCGTCGGGTCGATGATGCTGCCGTTCTCGGCCGATGACTACCCGCACCTCGTCGAGCTGACGACCGAGCACATCCTCGAGCCGGGCTACTCCTACGGCGACGAGTTCGAGTACGGGCTCGGGCTGATCCTCGACGGCCTCGAAGCGGCGGCGCGCGGCTGATCGGGGGAGTGGATGAAGGCTTTTGGTCGCATGAAGACCCAAAGCCTTCATCGGCCCGCACCGAAATGGCAGCGGGTGCGACCGCGGCCAGCCTATGTGGCCGAGGGCTGGCGCTCGCTCGCGACCGCAGGGGTCGCCCGCCCACCGCCGACCGCCGCGAGCCGCAGACGAAACAGCGCACCGCCGCCGGGCGCCTCCTCGACGGCGATCGAGCCGCCGTGCGTCTCGGCGACCTGGCGCACGATCGCCAGGCCGAGGCCCGAGCCGGGCCGTCCGCGCGCCGCGGTGCCGCGGTAGAAGCGATCGAAGACGTGCGCGCGCTCGTCGGCGGGGATGCCGGGCCCACGGTCGCGTACGGTCAGCTCGCCGCCGCGCAGCGCGACGTCGACGACCGTGTCGTCGGGCGCGTGCTTGGCGGCGTTGTCGAGCAGGTTGTCGACGGCGCGGCCGAGCCGCTCGGACAGCCCCTCGACGACGGTCGGCTCCAGGTCGGCGTGGAATGTCGTCCGCGGCCGGCGCCGGCGCGCCCGCGCGACCGCTTCGGCGACGAGCGCGTCGAGCTGCACGTCGTCGACACCCTGCAGCGGCTCGTCGCCGCGGGCGAGCTCGATGACGTCGGTGATCAGCGCCGTCAGCTCCTCGGTCTCGGCGCGCACGTCCTCGAGCAGGCGCGTGCGGTCGTCGGCCGCCAGCTCGCCGCCCTCGGCCAGCAGGACCTCGATGTTCGTGCGCAGCGATGTGACGGGCGTGCGCAGCTCGTGCGACGCGTCGGCGACGAGCTGGCGCTGGGAGTGCACGGAGTCGTCGAGCGCCGCGCGCGAGCGCTCGAGCGCGTCGAGCATCGCGTTGAAGCGCTGCGCCATCTGGCCGACCTCGTCATCGGAGCGCACCTCGATCCGGCGGCCGAGGTCGTCGGTCTGCGTGATGTGCTCGGCGGCCGCCGTCAGCTCGCTGACGGGCTGGACGACCTGGCGCCCGAACAGCCGCCCGAAGAAGGCCGCCAGCAGCGTGCCGCCGGCGCAGAGCAGGATCAGCACGAGCCGCAGGCGCCCGAGGGTGGCGTCGACGTTCGTCAGCGAGCGCGCGAGCTGGATCGCGCCGCCGTCGCCGAAGGCGACCGTCAGCACGCGCAGGTGGACGTCATCGGCGGTGTCGATGTCGCGCAAGGCCGCGCGCGTCCCGCCGCCGCCGGCGATCGCCCGGTCCTGGCCGTCGATCGGCACGGTCAGGTCGCCGCGCGAGCGAAAGACGACGTCGCCGGCGGGCCCGATCAGCTGCACCGGCCCGCTCGGCCCGCCGGCCCGCACCGACGGCGCCGGCAGCGAGTAGCCACCGAGCCCGGGACCGAAGCGCTCGCCGCGCACGCTGCGCTGGACCTGCACGTACTGCGCCCCGAGCGCGTCGTCGACCTGGCCGCGCAGCTCGTGGCGCAGGACCGCGTAGGCGACGATCGCGACGAGCACGACCGTCACGCCGACCGTCACCGCGGCCAGCAGCGTCAGCCGGTTGCGCAGCGCCATCATGGGTCGCGCAGCACGTATCCGACGCCGCGCACGGTGTGCAGCAGGCGCCGCTCGCCACCCTCCTCGGTCTTGCGCCGCAGGTAGCCGATGTAGACGCCGAGGGCGTTGGACGTCGCGCCGAAGTCATAGCCCCAGACTCGCTCGAAGAGCACCGAGCGGGTGAGCACCTGGCGGGGGTGTTCCAGAAACAGCTCCAGCAGCGAGAACTCCGTCTTGGAGAGCTCGATCAGCCGCCCCGCGCGATGCACCTGGTGTGCGGAGCGGTCGAGCACGAGGTCGGCGAAGGCGAGCGTCGGCCCGCCCGGGTCGACGCGCCGCAGCAGCGCCCGCAGGCGGGCGTTGAGCTCGCGCAGCGCGAACGGCTTGACGAGGTAGTCGTCGGCGCCGGCGTCGAGGCCCGCGACCCGATCGTCGACGGCGTCGCGCGCGGTCAGCATGAGCACCGGTGTGCGGTCGCCCGCGGCGCGCAGCCGGCGGCAGACCTCCAGACCGTCGATGCGCGGCATCATCACGTCGAGCACGATCGCGTCGACGGTGCCCTCGGCGAGCTGGTCGAGCGCGTGCTGCCCGTCCTCGGCGAGCTGGACGTCGTGGCGCTCGAGCGTCAGCGCGCGCTGCAGCGCGGCGCGCACGCCGGGTTCGTCATCGACCACGAGGACCTTCATCTCACATGCTCCTTGGCTTGCGCACAGCACAGCACAGCACAGCACGGCTGGATAAGAGCCTACGAAGTGCGACATCTGTGACGATGGACGCGATGGCGTTCGCCGACCACCTGGAGCACTTCTTCCCTGACCGCGAGCACGCCGAGCTCACCCCGCGGCGGGCCGGGATCGCAGACGTGCTGCCGGGCTTTCGCGTGCGCCGCATCGGGCCGGCGGGCCGTGGCGAGGCCTACGTCTACGTGACTGACGGCGCGTCGCAGACGGCCGCGTCCGGCGAGGCCGGCGCCGAGTACGTGCTGGCCGCGCCGCGGGAGGATCCGGTGCTCGTCGAGATGCTCGCGGCGCTGGCGAGCGTCAACGCCGACCCCGAGCAGGGCCTCGGCGTCGGCAGCGTGATCGCGCTCGGGCGGCCGTGGATCGCCGGCGCGGCAGCCGAGCACCTGCTCGTCGCGCCGCCCTATCCGTTCGGCCCCGGCGTGGAGCGCTGCGAGCTTCCCGACCGCGAGATCGTCGTCCTCTGGCTGCTGCCGATCACCGCCGCCGAGGCGCGCTACGTGCGCGCACAGGGCTATGACGCGTTCGAGCAGATCATGCGCCGCCACGCGTTCAACGTCGCCGACCCGGCGCGCGCGTCGCTCGTGTAGGGCTACTCGACGTCCGTGCCGCCGGCGTAGAGCTTCTTCACCGTCAGCGTCATCAGGCGCGAGCAGCGGCTCGGCCCGGGGATGTCGGCGCGCAGGTGGTAGAGCACGTAGCGGTCGAGCGTCAGCACCGGCGGGCCGACGGCATCGAACGGCTTGCGCCAGTCGTCGTCGACGAGCACGTAGTCGGCCTTGCGCGAGACCGGCACATGCGGGTAGCTCGTCTCCAGCACCGGCTTCTGGGAGCACAGTGGCTGGCCGGCCAGGATGATCCCCGCCCACAGCTGGCGCCCGTCGGCCGGCAGGTCCAGGCGGACAGACTGATCGGCCGGCAGCAGCGCGTCGACCCGCTTGAGCTCCAGCATGCTCTTGGGCAGCTGATCGAAGGTCGCGCCGATCTCCTGCGCCGCGCCGTTGCGCGTCGCGCCGACGAGGAAGATCAGCGCGATCGCGCTGACCCAGGTCCAGCGAAGCCGCGCCAGCCCGGTCGCGGCGACCGCGACGCCGAGCGGGGCGGCAAAGGCGAGCGCCTTGAAGTGGAAGTACCAGCCGTACTCGCGCGGGCGGAAGTACAGCGCCGCCAGCAGGCCGAAGACGACGATCCCGCCCAGGCCCCAGCGGATATCGCGTGGTGCGCGGCGCAGCGCGATGACGAGACCCAGGCCGAGCAGCAGCAGGCCGATCAGCCCCATGCCGGCGTCGTCGAAGCCGAGGAAGAAGCGCTCGGGGAAGAACGCCGTCAGGTCGCCGCCCCAGTTGACGAGCGAGTAGCCCGGCGCGAGCACGCGCGTGGAGACCGAGACCTTCTCCAGCACGCCCTGCAACGGCAGGATGAGCAGGAAGAACAGCGGGATGATCCACAGCAGGTTGCGCTTGTCGCGCAACCGCGGGATGCGCAGCAGCGAGCGCCCCTGACGGCGGCGCTCGAAGCCCCAGAAGACGATCGCCGCGATCAGCGGGATCGGCATCGCCAGCGGATAGGCGAACACGAGCACGCCGAGGAAGGCGCCGAACAGCAGCAGCCCGCCGCGCGATCGTCGCCGCACTGCGTACCAGGCGAGCACGATCGCGAACGCGAGCGCCATGTAGCCCCAGGTCTGGTTGAAGTACGGGTGCATCCCCGTGAAGAGCGAGATCCGGTTCAGGCCGACGAGCCCCATCGCGGCGGCCGCCGCCCACGTGCCGGCGCCGAGCAGCTCGCGCGCGAGCAGCCAGAAGCCGAGCGCGCCGAGCGCGAGCAGCGCGGCCTGCAGCGTCGCGATGACCGCGTAGGGCTCCATCCCGGCCAGCCGCGCGACCGCGCCGAAGGCGAGGTAGATCGGCGGCTTGGAGCGCCACACGAGCGGCACGCGGTCGACGGCCGCGTTGGCGTCGACGCCGTTGGGGTGGTTGTGCTGCAGGAACTCCGCCGTGCCGACGGCGAGGTGCGCGTCCGAGCCGTTGCCGATCACCGTCACGAAGCCGCCGCGGAACATCGGCAGGAGCGCGATCGCGCCGATCAGGACGGCGAGGTACAGCGGCACGAGCAACGTCGCCCACGAGACGTGTACCCCGGCGTGCGCGGCGGAGCGTGCGACGGGCAGGCCCGGATCGCGGCGCCAGGCATAGACGGCGAGCGCCAGGCTGCCGGCGAGCATCAGCCCAAGCGCGATGTCGAAGGGCACGAAGGCGTAGGCGAGCAGTGCCAGCTCCAGCGCGCTGCCGACCGCGCCGACCGGCAGGACCCAGAGCAGCTCGTGGCGGCGCAGCCCGGCGGGCAGGAACAGGCGGGTGGGGCCGAAGCCGACGAGCGCGAACAGCCCGACGCAGGCCGCCGCGACGTGCAGCGCCTCGGCGAGGCCGCCGCGGCCCTGCACGCCGGCGTACGTCGCCAGGCCGAGCGCGATCGAACTCGCCCCGAACAGGCCCAGCCAGGCGAGCCCGTGACGCGCCCGCGGGCTCAGCTCGGGTCGTCGTGGCGCTGGCGGGCCTGCGCCATCACCCGGTGCAGGAACACCGGGTTGCCCACCAGGTACCGCCTCCACATCCGCTTCGGCTCGATCGCCAGTCTGAAGATCCATTCCAGTCCATTGTCCGACAACGAGGCAGGAGCGCGCGGAACGCGTCCGGATACGAAGTCAAACAGCGCCCCCACGCTCCACAGGACGTCGCAGTTCAGGCGGTCCACCGTGCGGTGCGCCCAGATCTCCTGCTTGGGCGTTCCCATGCCGACGAGGAGGATGTCGGGCTTGCGGGCGTTGATGTCCTCGATGACGCGCTCGTCGTGCCCGGAGCCGATCTCGAAGTAGCCGTGGTGGGTACCGGCGACGCGCAGCTTGGGGTGGGCGCGGCGCAGTCGCTGGCCGGCCTGCGCGGCGACGCCGGGATCGCAGCCGAGCAGGTAGACGGAGCGGTCCTGCTCCTCGCACAGCGCGGCGAGGTCCCAGATCCAGTCGGCGCCGGTCATCCGGTGCGGGATCTCGGCGCTGAGCGCCTTGGCGGCGAGGCGCACGCCGTAGCCGTCGCAGTACACGAGGTCGGCGCCTTCGAGCGCCTCGCGCAGCGCCGGGTCCTCGCGCGACTGGTTGAGCACATGCGCGTTGACGTACATGACGCGCTTGGTCGATTCCCCGCTGCCGACCCAGCCGACGATCCGCTGCAGCAGCTCGTCGGGATGGCCGAGCTCGATCGGGAGCTCGAAGATCCTCGACTGCGTGGGCGGCGAGACCTCGGTAGCGGCTTCCGTTGCCTGTGACACGAGGCGGCGAAGGCTAGCGGGCGGGCTTGCGCCACACGTACAGATGGCCGCGCGCCTCGCCCTGCAGCCCGAGCTCGCGGACGGCCTGCGTCACGCCCGGGTAGGCATCGTCGGCGTAGTCGTGAAAGCCGACCACGCCGCCGGGTCGCAGCGCGGGCTCCCAGGTGCGAAACGTCGCGACGGTCTCCTCCAGCTCGTGCGAGGAGTCGATGAAGACGGCATCGACGGGTGGCGGGTCGGCCGGGCCGAGGCCGCCGGGGCGGTCGTGCAGGTGCACGCGGGCGCGGTCGGCCGGCGACAGCAGCGCGAGGTAGCGCTCGCGCTCGGGGTGCGCCTCGACGTCCCAGGAATGCACTTCGCGGCCCGGTCGGGCGAGCGCCAGGCAGCACGTCGTCCAGGCTGCCGCGGTGCCGACCTCGGCGATCCGCTCGGCGCCGGAGAGCGCGTCGAGCAGCACGCGCAGCTCGGCGGGCCGGCAGGCGACGTCGATGCTCCACGTGTCGTGCTCGGCCTGCGCGCAGCGCATCGCGCGTAGCCAGAAGATCGCCACCGGCCGCGGCAGCCGGGTGAGGCTGGCCGCCTGCAGGCCGAGGCGGCGGGCGCGCTCGATCGGCGAGCGGTCGTCGTCGCTGCGAAACAGATGCGGGGCGCGGCCCATGCGCCGGGAAGCTACTTCACTCGCACGCGCCAGCTCGGCCTCCAGGTCGTCGTGCCGCGGGGGTACTTCAGCCCGCCGGACAGCGAGATGCGCAGCGTGCGGCCGTGCCGCGCCCGCCGGTGGGGCTTGACGATCAGGCTGCGCGTGTGCCGGTTGGGGATCACGACGCTGCGCCGCGCCGGCGCCGATCGGTCGACGCGCAGCTTCAGCCGGATGTCGCAGCTGATCATCGCGCCTGGGCCGGTGCACTTCGCGCGGAGGCGCAGGCGGCCGCGACGCGCTTGCGGAACCACGGAGATCGTCGGGCCGTAGCTGTCGTTGGAGAACGCGAGCACCTCGCAGTCGCTCAACAGCTGGCCGCGCGGCTCGCCCCGGACGGTGTCGCGACCGCTGCCGCAGCGCACGGTTCGCGCCGTCATCACCGTCGTCCCGCGGAAGGCGCTGTAGAGCCCCTCCAGCTCGTCGTTGCCGGACCCGCCGTAGAGCCTGTAGCGCTTGCCTCCGGCGACGAGGACGTCCGCCCCGCCACCGCCGTGGAGCGCGTCGGCGCCGGCGTCGGACCCGACCAGGTTCCCGAGCCGGTCGTCGCCGCCGCGGCCGTACAGCCGGTCGCTGCCGGGCCCGCCTTCGAGCCGGTTGCGGGCGCCATCGCCGAGCAGCACGTCGTCGCCCGCGCCACCCTTGACGTTCTCGATGCCGGTCACGCCGTCGCGCTCGCCGCCGGCGCCCGTGGCGGTCCCGGATGCGAGGTCGACCCGGACCGCGGTGGCGCGGCTCGTGTACGGCATGAAGTCCACACCGGCCCCGCCGTCGATGACGTCGTTGCCGCCGCCGAGGTCGGCACCGCCGCGCTCGTCGCCGTCGCCGACCAGCGTGTCGTCACCGCCGCCTCCCTGCAGCACGTCGTCGCCGGGCCCGCCGACCAGCGTGTCGCCCGAGTACCCGGAGCCCTTGTAATCGGACTCGCGGTCGCTGCCGCGCAGGACATCGCGGCCGGCGCCGCCGAAGAGCTCCCCCGATCCCGCCAACTGGTCGTCGCCCGCGCCGCCGTAGGCCGTCACCTCGACCGAATCCGGCGTCGCCACGACGGTGTCGTCGCCGTCACCGGCGTAGATCACGATCCGCGGGACCGGCTGGGTGGGGAACGGGCCGCTGGTGACGGCGGCGGCGCAGCGGACCGTGCGCGCGTCCGACGACGTGCAGCCGGCGCCGGCGGCCACGGCGGCGCCGGCATCGTGCAGGACGACGGCGTTGCCCTCGCGGGTCACGACGACCTGGTTGCGTTCGCCCGGGGACGCGCTGTAGACGAGCGTCACGTCGTAGGCGTTGGCGCCGGGTACGACGATTGCGGCCGAGCCGGCGAAGGCCGTCGCCGGCGCCCCCAGGATCGCGATGAAGGTGAGCAGGATCGGGAGGGGTCGCATGTCTGTGCAACGGCGTCGGCGAGGAGGAGTTGCGATCGCTGGCCGAATGGGGCTCGCCGCATGAGAAGGTTCCACTGTGCCGATCGTCGCCATCGATGCGCGCGACGCCTTCGATCCGCAGCTGCGCGGATGGGGGCGCTACGTACGCGAGCTGATCGACGCGCTGCCCGCGCGCCCGGGGCTTGAGTACCTCATCATCAAAGAGGGGTCGGGTCGCGGGCCGGAGCTGCTCTTCGAGCAGCTCGAGCTGCCGGTGCGCCTGCGCCGCATGAAGGCCGATCTCGTCCACGCGCCGAACTGCTTCCTGCCGCTCGCGCGTCCCTGCATGGGCGTCGTGACGATCCACGACCTCGCCTTCGAGGTCTTCCCCGACGACTTCTCCAAGCGGACCGGCTGGAAGTACCGCACGTTCTCGCGCCGCGCGGCGCGCTCGGCGCAGCGCGTGATCTGCGTCTCGGGCTACACCGCCGCCGACGTCGTGCGCCGCTACGACGTCGACGAGGCACGCGTGCGGATCATCCCCAACGCCCCGTCGCTGCCGCTCGGCAGCGAGCCGGTGCCCAACGATGGGCCCTACCTGCTCGCCGTCGGTGACCTGCGCCCGAAGAAGAACCTGCTGCGGCTCGTGGAGGCGTTCGCCCTGCTGCGCAAGGAGGGCCTGCCCCATCGCCTCGTGCTGGCCGGGATCGACAGCGGACCGGAGGCCGCCCGCGTGCGCGAGGCGGCCGGCGGCGCACCCGTGCGGTTGACCGGCTACCTGTCCGACGCGCGCCTGGACGCGCTCATGCGCGGCGCCGACGCGCTCGTGCACCCGTCGCTGTACGAGGGCTTCGGGCTCGTCCTCGTCGAGGCGATGGCGCGCGGCGTCCCCGTCGTCGCGGCGCGCGCGACCGCACTGCCGGAGACCGGCGGCGACGCCGCCGAGTACTTCGATCCGCTCGACGTCGGCGACATGGCCGCCGCGATCCGCCGCGTCGTCGGCGACCGCGGGCGTCACGCCCAGCTCGCGCAGCTCGGGCGGGCGCGGGCCTCGAGGCTGTCGTGGGCGTCGAGCGCGGCGCTGACGGCCGCCGTCTACGAGGAGCTGCTCTCGTGACGACGCCTTCGTCGCCGTCGCTGTCGCCGCGTCGCCGCGGACGATGAGCGAGCCGCTGGCGAAGACGACGATCCTCGTCCTCAGCGTCGACGAGGCGCACCTGCTCGCCGACT
>JBBSQG010000067.1:0-10753 GCA_038258125.1 Solirubrobacterales bacterium | reverse complement strand
CGTGGACCGAGGTCGTCCGTCCCGGTGCCGCCGGTGTGAGGGCCGGCCGCGGTGGCGGCGGTGCCGGCGAAGATCGTGATCGCGCCGAGCCCGACGAGGACCCAGACGCCGCGCCTGAGGACGGGATCACCCGGTGGGGCCGCGGCGGGATCGACCGGCTCATGATGCGCGCGCCATGCGAGCACGACGCAGGCGACGAGGATCAGCATCGACAGCATGTAGTGGCTCATGACCAGGCCGGGCGCGAGGTCGAAGCGGACGGTGAACCCGCCGAGCAGGATCTGCGCGACGACGCCGAGCGGCAGCAGCGCGCCGAGGACCTTCAGGTCCCGACGGTACGGCCGCCGGCGCATCGCACCGAAGAACGCCGCCAGCGCCGCCAAGCCGACGAGCGAGGTCAGCATCCGGTTGCCGAACTCGATCACGCCGTGCGTGTTGAGCTCGGTGTAGAGCGACTGCTCGGTGCACTTCGGCCACGTCGGGCAGCCCAGGCCGGATCCGGTGACGCGGACGGCGACGCCGGTCACCACGATCAGCGTGAACATCACGAGGGCGGTGCGGGCGATCAGCGCGTAACGCTCGGGGGAGATCGTGAAGCGCTCCTGCATGACGGGCGATGTTAGGGCGCACGAGCCCTTAGGCGGCGGGTGCCGGCGGCCGCGCCTGGGCGGGCGCGCGCCGCGGGTTCTCGATCCCGACGGCGGCGATCAGCCCACCGGCGATCATGAGCAGGCCGGCCGCGACCAGGCCGGTGTGAAATGCGTCGACGTTCGCAGCACGGACCGTGGCCCGCACGCGCGGCGCGACCGGCGCGTCGGGGACCGTGAGGGGCCGCTCGCGCGCCTGCTCGACGTAGGCGCGGGTCGCGCTCGTCGCCGCCGCGCCATCGCCTAGGCGGCGGTCCACGGCGGCGTCGAGGCTGGCCGAGATGACAAGGCCGACCACGGCGATCGCCAGCAGCCCGGCGACGCGGGCGATCGCGTTGTTGACGCCCGAGGCGATGCCGGCGTGGCGACGCTCGGCGGCCTCGAGCACGGTTGCCGTCAGCGGCGCGACGGTCATCGCCAGGCCGAGGCCGAACAGCAGTGTCGCCGGCAGTACCTGGGTGAGGTAGTCGGCGCTGCCGTCGACGCGCGTGAAGGCGAGCATCCCGAGCCCGCTGACGAGCGGACCGGCGCTCATCAGGAGCCGGGGGCCGATACGGGCCGACAGCGCCCCGAAACGGCGCGACAGCGAGATCAGCAGCAGCGTGATCGGCAGCAGCGAGAGGCCGGCCGCAAACGCGCTGTAACCGCTCACCTGCTGCAGGAAGATCGCGATGAAGAACGAGGCCGCGGTCAGGCCGGCGTAGACGGAGAGCGTCACGATGTTGCCGATCGCGAAGTTGCGCGAGGCGAAGATCGACGGCGGCAGCATCGGAGCCGGCGCCCGGCGCTCGTAGGCGACGAACGCGCCCAGGGCCCCCAGACCGCCGACGAGCGCCACCCAGACCTGCGGGTCCGACCAGCCCAGCAGGGGCTGCTGGATGAGCGCGTAGGTCGGTCCGGCCAAGCCGACGACGCAGAGCACCGCGCCCGGCACGTCGACGCGGCGTTCACGGTCGCCGGGGATCTCCGGCACCGCGCGCGCGATCAGCCACAGGCAGGCGAGCACGAGCGGCACGTTCAGCGCGAAGATGACGCGCCACGACAGCACGTCGACGAGCAGCCCACCGAGCGGCGGGCCGACGGCGATCGCGGCGCTCGTCCCCGCCGTCCACGTGCCGATCGCGGCGGCGCGCTCCTCGCGCCTGAAGATTGCGGTGATGATCGCCAGTGAGCTCGGCACGAGCAGCGCGCCGAACCCGCCCTGCAGCCCCCGGGCGGCGATCAGCAGCTCCACGTTCGGCGCGACCGCGCAGACGAGCGACGCCGCGCCGAAGCCGGCGACACCGATCGTGAAGATCCGCCGCCGGCCGTAGACGTCGCCGAGCGCTCCGCCGACGAGGATCAGCGACGCGAGCATCAGCAGATAGGCCTCGACGACCCACTGCTGGTCGGCGAGCGACGCGTGGAGGTCGGCGCGCAATGCGGGCAGCGCGACGTTGACGACCGTCTGGTCGACGAACACGATCGCCGATCCGAGGATGCAGGCGATCAGCGTCAGGCGCTGCGCGCGGGCCTCGTCCATCGGGGAGCGCCGTGTCGGTTCAGCGCGTGGCGCGGCGGCGCAGCGCGAGGCCGATCAGCCCGCCGGCGAGCAGGACGCCCGCGCCGACGCCGATGATGACGAGCAGCGAGCCGCCGCCGTCCGGCGCCGCCGCCTGCGCGCGCAGTGTCTCGGGGTTGGCGGTCGCGGCGCGGCGGGAGGCCGAGCTCGCGTCCTCGTCGGGGTCCGCGTCGTCGGACGCGCCACGCTGGCTCGCCGTCTTGTCGGCCTGCGCCGAGTCGCTCGCGCCGCCGCCGGTGCCGGACCGCACCCCTTCCCCGAAGAGCGGCGCAGCCTGTACGGCCGACCGGCGCGTGCCCGAGCCCTTCGCAGCCTGGCTACGGGCGCTGTCGACGGGAAGTGCGTACTCCCGCCCGCTGGGCGAGTCGGGATCGACCTGGACCTCGTCGTCCTGGGCTGCGGCCAGTGGCACGAACAGCGCCAGGCCGCACAACATCACGAGCAGTCCACGCAACACACGCGCAGTATGGCGCGTGGCCGACGGGCGCCGCGCAGCCGCGGCGCGGCTACTGTTCTGCGTCGACATGGCGATGCCTCCGTACGTCCGTGCTCCACGGATCGCCGACACCGCTCCGCGCCCGTCCTCCGGGCGCGTCGCGCGGACCGCCCTTGCCGCGCTGGCGGGCTGCTGGCTCATGCTCGCCGTGATCGCCGCTCCGAGCGCGCAGGCCGAGGCGTTTCAGAAGGGCTTCTGGGGCCCGACGGAGATCAACGGCAAGTCGCAGTTCCCGATCTACAAGGATCTGCGCGTGACGCTGTTTCAGATGTCGATCAGCTGGGCGAACGCGGCGCCGACGCGCCCCCGGCACGCCCGCGACCCGCGCGATCCGGCCTACGTCTGGCCGCCCGAGATCGACGACGCGATCCGGGAGGCCAAGCGCTACCACATGCGGGTGCTGATCATGCTCACCAACGCTCCGTCGTGGGCCAACAGCGGCCGCACGCCGGAGTACGCGCCCGACCGCCCGAGCGACTTCGCCGACTTCGCGCGCGCCGCCGCCCGGCGCTACCCCGCCGTGCGCCACTGGATGATCTGGGGCGAGCCCTCGCGATCGCCCAACTTCAAGCCCTTCGTGCAGCAGGAGCTCGGCGCGAAGATCACGGCCGCGCAGAAGCGCGCGCCGCGGCGCTACGCCCGCATCCTCGACGCCGCCTATGGCCAGCTCAAGGCCCAGCGCAAGTCGAACATCGTCATCGGCGGCAACACGTACGTGACCGGCGAGGTCCGGCCGGGGGATTGGATGCGCGCGATGAAGCTGCCCGACGGCCGGCCCCCGCGGCTGACGTACTACGGTCACAACCCGTTCTCGTTTCGCAAGCCCAGCCTGCACCGCGGTCCGTCCGACCAGGGCCTCGTCGACTTCTCAGACCTCGGGCGCTTCGACAAGGAGATCCAGCGCGCGCTGGGCCGGCCCCGCAAGAAGACGATCAAGCTGTTTCTGTCGGAGTTCACGCTGCCGACCGACGTCGACCGCGAGTTCAACTTCCATGTCTCGCTGAAGGGACAGGCGATCTGGATCACGGACGCGTTCAAGGTCGTTCGCAAGGTCAAGAACATCGCCGGCCTCGGCTGGATCCATCTGCGCGACGAGCCACCCTCGGCCGGCCAGACCGTCTCCAACGGCGGCCTGCTGACGCACAAGGGCAAGAGGAAGCTCGGCTACTACGCGTTCAAGCGCGGCCACGGACGCAGAGCCACCAAGCGCAAGGCCAGCGCCACACGCAGCGCCCGCGTCACTCACGCCCGATAGCGATGTCCGTGCGCCGGCTCGACACGCGCCTGGACGGCCTCGTCCTGCTCGAGCCGACCGTCCACGGCGACGCGCGCGGCTTCTTCCTGGAGAGCTACCGCGCCAACGTCTGGACCGAGCACGGCGTCGGCGCGACGTTCGTCCAGGACAACCACTCGCGCTCGGCGCGAGGCGTGCTGCGCGGGATGCACTTCTCGGTCGGCGCCGGCCAGGCGAAGCTCGTGCGCTGCGCACGCGGCCGGATCCTCGACGTCGTCGTCGACCTGCGCCGGGCCTCGCCGACCTACGGCGAGTGGGAGGGCTACGAGCTCGACGACGAGCGCGGCCGCCAGCTGTTCGTGCCGGTCGGCTTCGCGCACGGCTTCTGCGTGCTGTCGGAGGTCGCCGACGTGACCTACAAGTGCTCGACGTACTACGACGACGCCGTCGAGCGCGGCTTTCACCACGCCGACCCGGATGTCGCGGTCGCCTGGCCGCAGGACATCGAGCTGATCATCTCTGCGCGAGATCGCAACGCGCCGCGGCTGGCCGAGATCGCCGCCGAGCTGCCCTTCTGACGCGAGGGTGATCCGGCCCGGTCAGCGGCGGCGCCTGCAGAAGCAGGTCGACGCGGTGCCCTTCTGGTGGCACTCGATCGACCTCGGGCGCGGCGTCGTGACGCCGGGCCACAAGAGCGCTGCCGAGCTGCAGGGCGAGCTCGACGCGATGGCGCTGCCCGACCTGCGCGGCAAGTCGGTGCTCGACATCGGTGGCTGGGACGGCTTCTTCGCCTTCGAGGCCGAGCGCCGCGGCGCCGCCCGCGTCGCGGTCGTCGATCACTACATGTGGTCGATGGACTCGCCGGGCCAGCAGGCGTACTGGCGCCGCTGCCGGCAGGAGGGCGTCGCGCCGCGGCCCTACCACGAGACGGAGTTCTGGCACCCCGACACACTGCCCGGCAAGCGCGGCTTCGATCTCGCCCGCAGGGCGCTCGGCAGCCGCGTCGAGCCGATCGTCGCGGACTTCATGACCTGCGATCTCGCCGTGCTCGGGACGTGGGACCTCGTCCTCTACCTCGGGGTGCTCTACCACATGGAGGAGCCGCTGACCGCGCTGCGCCGCGTCGCCGCGGTGACGGGCGAGCTGGCGATCGTCGAGACCGAGGCGATCGTCGCGCCGGGGCGCGAGCACGAGGCGCTGTGGCGCTTCTTCCCGGGCGCCGAGCTCAACGGCGACGTCTCCAACTGGTGGGCGCCGAACCTCACCGCGCTGGACGGCGGGCTGCGCGCCGCCGGCTTCGCCGCCGCGCGGCCGTCGCTCGGCCCGTCCGCCGAGCTCGTCGCAGCGGACGGCGGGCCGCACCACTACCGCCTGACGATGCACGCCACGAAGCCCCGGCGCGACGGCGCAGCGGGCGGCTGAGCGGGCGGGCCACTACACCGCCGACGTGCGCTGCGCCCGCGCGCGGCCACCCGGCCCGCGGACGTCGACCTGCGCGCGGACCGGCCAGCCGAACCAGTGCTCGCCCTCGTGGATGAGGTCGATCTCGATCTCGCGCATGCCGCGCCGCACCGGCCCGAGCACCTCCAGCGGCACGAGCGCCCGCTCGCCCGGTGGCAGCGGCGCGGGGATCGCGGTGCGCCCCTGCTCGCGTGTCGGCTTCCCGTCGCGCCCGAGCCAGCGGTAGCCGACCCGGATGCGCGGCGCGGCGTCCAGCCCGCCGGGCCAGTGGTCGTTGCCGAGGTTGTGAACCTCGACGGCGAACGTCCGCGCCTCGCCGCTGACGATCTCCAGGTCGTCCTCGAGCAGGACGACGCGCGCACGATAGTCGCGCTCGGCGAGCGTGCGCGCCTCGCTGTGGGCGGCGATCTCGGCGACCGTCGCCGTACGCAGGCTGCCTGGCGCGGAGCGCACGGCCGCGGCCGGCGGTGCGGCGCCGGCCGCGCGCAGGAAGGCGGCGATCGCCGTGCCGTCCTCGCCGGGCACGGGCACCAGGCGCAGGTCCGAGCGCTGCTCGGGCAGGTAGTACGTCTCGTTCAGCGAGCGCCCGTCGATCACGAAGCCCGGCATCTCGCGCTCGTAGGCGGCGAGCTTGCGCGTGCGGCCCGTACGGTCGGTCAGCAGCAGGTCGGCGTGGTACAGGGGAGCGCGCAGGTAGCGCGCCGGCCCGAGCACGCGCACGGTGCAGTGCAGCAGGCCGGGAAAGCGCAGCAGCGCGGGATCGTTGCGCAGCAGGCGCAGCGCGTAGTCCGGGCGCCAGGGCCACTGCGCCAGCCAGCGCTCCGCGTCGGGATACAGCCATCGGCGTGGCAGCCAGGCGTGCGTGACGTCGTCGGCGGCGATCGTCGCGGCGACCTCGGCGGCGAGGCCGGCCGCGGGGACCTCGTCGACGTCGAGCTGCAGGATCCAGCGCCCGGCGCACTGCGTGCGCAACCAGCCGTACATCGCGGCGAAATTGCCCGGGAAGGGCACGATCACGACGCGGTCGGCGAGCTGCCGGTAGCCGTCGATCCAGCCCGGCTCGACGCGGTCGTCGACGGCGAGCAGGAGCTCGGCGTCAGCCAGCCCGCGCAGCGGCGCGAACGCTGCCGCCACGCGCTCGGGTGGCGTGTTCACCGCAGCGCAGAGCGTCAGCTCGGGGCCCGCGCTCACGTCGCCTTGCGGACGACCACCGCGTAGTCGCGATTGACGTACACGTCGGCGTCGAAGTCGCCGGTCTGCTCGGGGAAGCGCACCTCGCCGGACTCGAAGCCGGCCAGCCGGCAGAGCGCCAGCAGCACCTCGGGGAACAGCGGGTGGTGATGCGTGGTGTCCGTCCAGAACGCCTTCATCGCCGCGGGGTTGTGCGGGTTGACCGTCTCGAGCACGGCGGCGGCGCCCGGCGCGAGCTTGGCGCGCATGAGCGCGAGCAGCTCCGTGAGCTGCTCGGCGTCGAGGTGCTCGGCGACCTGCGCGGCGAACATCCCGGGAATCGTGTCGTCGTCGACCGTGCGCAGGTGCGACGCGGCGTCGGCGAGCTCGACGTCATGGCCCTTCTCGCGGCAGCGGTCGATCATGCTCTCGTCCATGTCGACGCCGCGCGCGCCGATCCCGCGCGACGCGAGCGCGTCGAGGAACTCACCGCGGCCGCAGCCGAGATCGAGCACCCAGTCGGCATCCTTGAAGTGCGTCAGGTAGGCGATCTGCTGCTGCATGACGGCACGCTCGTGACCGCGGAAGATGTCCTCGAAGCCGCGGTACGTCGCCGTGTCGCCGGACGCGTTGTCAAAGCGCAGGGCGCGGTGCCCGCTGCTGTCGATCTGCGAGATCGCCGGGTGCGTCGAGGCGGGCCGCGCGCGCATGCCCTCGACCATCATCGTCAGCTCCTGGGAGATCGCACCCTCGTCGGAGCGCAGCACGAGCGACCGCAGGCGGGCGACCTGCGCCTGCGTGTCGAGCGCGAGGTCGTCGAGCCGGTTGTCGACCTCGCGCAGGCCGCGCACGGTGAAGCGGCTGAGCTCGTCCTGATGATGCGCGTACGGACGCAGCGCCGCGATCACGGCGCGCCGCACCGCCCCCTTCAGCCCGCCTACCGCGCGCGCCTCGCCGGCCGGGTCATAGCTCGCCTTCAGCTCGGCCGTCTCGACCCAGCTGCTGGCGAGGCCGTTCTGCTCTGCGTCGGCGCCCCCGCCGCGGTGGGCATTGCCCGCGCTCTTGCGCCGGTGCCCCGCGGCCAGTCGCTTGAGGCGCTCGCGGGCGACCCGCCCGACGGCGTCCATCGAGAAGTGCTCGGCGATCTCCCGCTGGGCGCGCTCGCCGCGGGCGCGCGCCTCGTCCTGGTGCTCCCAGACCTCGCGCATGAGCTGCGCCGCGTGGTCGAGGTCCGGCTCGGCCCACCTTCCGTGCTCGGGGTAGTTCTCGCCCTCGGGGCCGACGAGCGTCTCCCGGTGGCGGACGAGGTAGGAGTTCTCGGCGGTCATGAAGTCGAGGTTCGCGCTGAAGCCGGTGGCGATGACGGGCTTGCCGAGCGCCATCGTCTCGCCGAGCGTCAGCCCGAAGCCCTCGGCGCGGTGCAGCGAGACGTAGCAGTCCGCGCGCCGCATGAGCGCGGCCATCTCGGCGACGGTGAGGAACTGATCGACGATGTGGATGTCGGTCCGGTCGCCG
Organism: Solirubrobacterales bacterium; assembly: GCA_038258125.1. GTDB lineage: Bacteria > Actinomycetota > Thermoleophilia > Solirubrobacterales > Solirubrobacteraceae > CADCVQ01. The sequence continues at coordinate 2,669 of JBBSQG010000067.1, read as the reverse complement.
GCCGCCTCGCGCAGCCGCGCCAGGCGCTCGGGCTTGAAGTCCCCGTTGTGGCTCTTGAGCACGAGCTGCGGGCCCTCGCCCGGCTCGAAGGCGCGAGTGAACGCCTTGACGAGACCGAGTGGGTTCTTGCGCTGCAGCGTCGAGTAGAAGTCGAAGAGGAACAGGAACGTGAATCCCTCGGGCAGGTGCAGCCCGTCGACGTCGCCGCCGGCCGGCGGCGCGACGATCGGCAGCGGGATCCGCACGACCGGCACCGGCGAGACATTGGAGATGATCTCCTGCACGTAGCGCGAGTAGACCCATATCTCGTCGACCAGGCCGAACGCCCGATCCCAGCTCGGCGGGACGACGTCGACCTCCCAGGCCCAGACCCCGATCGTGTAGCGATCCTCGAAGAACTCGGGGCCGAGCGTCCTGTAGAGAGCCGGCAGCTCGGGCGCGTTGACGCAGACGAGGTTGAACGGCAGCTCCCCGTCGACGTGCAGGTCGGCGAAGTCGAGCGTCTTGACCTGCGCCCGGCGCCCGTCGAGGCCGACGACTTCGGGCAGATTGACGTCGACGGTCGTGGTGCGCACGGGGACGCCGGCTGCGTCGAGCGCCTGGACGTACAGGCGCGCGGCCTGCCCGAGGCCAAGGCCGCCGCGCAGGTAGCCGACGGCGTCGACGCCGAGCGAGGCCAGCTGGGGGTTGCGACTCATGGCCGCGATGGTGCCACAGCCGGCGATCGGTCCCCAGCCATGTGCTCAGCGGCCGATTGTGCGCGTCAGCGCGCGGGCGTTGCGGCGCACGCCGTCGACGAGCTCGCGCACGCCGGCCAGGCCGGCGCGCAGCTCTGGGTCGCCGACCTCGATCGGCAGCATCGAGTCCTGCAGGGTGGCGAGCGTGACGTCGGCGTGATGGACGGCGTCGACGGCCTCCTCGACGAAGCCCTTGGCGCCGGTCGAGGGGGCGCCGGGCGCCGGCGCGGCGAAGGTCCGCACCGGCAGGCCGGTGCGGGTGGCGAACTCCTTGTGCGTGCGCTGCGCGCGCCCGTAGGCCGACTGGACCGGCCCGAAGAGCATCGCCTCCAGCTCGTCGGCGTGGTGCTCGTCGAGCTGCTCGTAGGCGACGCCGAGCGCCGCGAGCGCGCGCCCGAGGTCCTCGATCGCGTCGCCGACGGCGTCGAGCAGGTCCTGCCGTGCCTGGGTGGTGTCGTAGGTCATGGTTCGCTGCTCTCTTCGTTCTGGCGCAGCCGCGCGAGCTCCGCGGCGAGCGCCTGCTGGCCGGCCGCCAGGCCGCGGACGCGCTCGTCGAGCGTCTGCAGGACGCGCAGGATCTCCTCGTCGACAAGCCGCTGGTGCACGGTATAGGGGCGCATCGCGCGCAAGGTGACGCCGCGCACGGCGCCGCGTGTGCCGCGGTCGTGGCCGGGCGCGGCGCGCGGCCCGGTCGCCATCCGCGCGCGCACCGCATCGAGGTCCAGCGACGGGCTGTGGCCCGCGCCGTCGAGCGGCAGCTGCGCGATCCGCGCGAGGCGGTCGGCCATCGCGCGGCCGGCGACGGCGGGCGAGTGGGCGGCGAGCAGCTCCGCGCGGGCGCGCTCGGCCCGCGCCCGCGCGCCGTGCGGGTCGGCGAGCACCGCGCGCATGCAGGCGGCGGCGTGGTCGAGATCGGGGTCGGCCCACTCGCCGCCGGCCGGGTAGGGGTCGTGGCCGGGGCCGATCGGCACGACCAACGCGTCGACCGGCAGCGCGTTGAACGCCGTCACGAAGTCGCGCGAGCCGCCGTAGTCGGTCGCGATGACCGGCGTGCCGAGCAGCATCGCCTCGGCGATCGTCAGCCCGAAGCCCTCGCTGCGGTGCAGCGACACGTAGCAGTCCAGCTCGCGGATGAGCGCGTTCTTGTCCTCGGCGGGCAGGTGCTCGTCGATCACCATGATCGCCGGGTGCGCGGCGGCGGCGGCAACCACGGCGGCGTGCTCGTCGGGCCAGCGCTCGCCGCCGAGCGTCTTGAGCACGAGGCCGACACCTGCGTCGGCGCTTGCGTCCGGCGGGAAGGCGCGCATGAACGCGTCGATCAGCCCGAGCGGGTTCTTGCGCGCGGCGACGCTCGCGTAGTCATAGACGTAGCCGAACAGGAAGCGGTTCTCGGGCAGGCCGAGCTCGGCGCGGTCGGCGGCGGAGGCGACCGGTTGGAGCACGGGCAGCGGGACGTGCACGACGGGTACCGGGGAGACCGCCGCGAACAGATCGGTTACAAAGCGCGAGCCCGCCCAGATCTCGTCGACGAGATCGAACGCGCGCAGCCAGCGCTGCGGCAGCGCGGTGACCTCCCACCACCACAGGCCGATCGTGTGGCCGGCGGCGAGCGTCTCGGCCCCGAGCTCGTCGCGTGCGCCGGTCATCGCGTCGGGGTTGGCGCAGACCAGCGTGATGGGGTGCGTCGCGGCCGGCCCGGGCGGGGCCCGGCCCGTGCGCGGGGCGTCGCGGCTGGAGAGCCCGACCCGCGCGACCGCCACGCCGGCCTGCTCGAGCGCGGCGGCGACGCTACGTGCCACCTCGCCGACGCCGACCGTGGCGTCGAGGTAGCCCGCGACGTTGACCCCGAGCGGCAATCCCGATGGCGGGGCGTCGGTCATGGGAGGCGAGGCTACCCACCGCAGCGGGCGCGGCGCGCGACCGCGCGCCGCG
>JBBSQG010000066.1:0-10838 GCA_038258125.1 Solirubrobacterales bacterium | reverse complement strand
GAGGACCGGCTGCACGAGATCGGCATCACCGTCAACCGGAACGCGGTCCCGTTCGATCCGCGCCCGCCGATGGTCACGAGCACGAGGAACCGGCCGTACATCGCCCCGCCCACAGCCCCCCCCGGCCGCGCCTGGGGGGCGGCGATTTAGTCCGGCGGGGCGACCCCCCGCACGACCCAGCGGCCACGCAGCGTCAGCCCGACGACGACTTAGCCGGTGACGACGACATACCACGTCGCCACGGCGGCGTAGAAGCGGCCCGCCTCCCGGTCGTCGCCGATCGAGTAGGCCAGCGGCGGCCAGGCGAGCTGAAAGCCGCGCACGGCGAGGATCACCGCCGTCGCCAGCTTCACCGACAGGGCGAACAGGCCGGCCGCGGCGGCGCTCTGCGTGCGCAGGATGTAGGCGCGGTCGATGACGTTGAGCGCGAACACGGTCGCGTCGGCGGGCACCGTCGGCACCCCGAAGCGCAGCAGTGGCCCGAGCGGGAAGCGCACCGCACCCGGCGACGGCCGCAACCGCCCGCGCAGCAACCACCAGAGCCCGACCAGTACGACGGCCGACGCCCCGTAGTTGCCGGCGAGGTAGCCGCGCGCACCGCCGTCGAGGACGACGACGAGCGTCACGGTCAGCGCGACGGTCAGCGCGACGTTGCACAGCGACGCGATGACGTACGCCCGCCGGCGCTCCTCGACGCGCAGCAGCGCGTATGCGATCTCGAGGTTCGTGAACGACCACAGCCCGAGGACCGCGATCCGCATCAGGCCGGCGTCCTCGAAGCCGAGGATCAGTCGGCTGAGCGGGCCGGCCAGCGCGGCGGCGAGCAGCGCGCAGCCCGTCGTGACGAGCAGGACGGTCGCAGTCGTCGCGCGCGCCAGCCGCGCGCGATCCTCCGGCGGCGGCTGGAAGTGGACGCGCACGAACGCCTCGCCGAGGCCGAAGCGCAGCAGGATCGAGGCGAGGATGATGAACGTCAGCAGCGTCTCGGCGATGCCGAAGTCCGCCCGCGTCAGGGCCCGCGTGTAGAGCGGCAGCGTGACGAGCGCCAGCACCGCCGACAGGACGCTCGACGCCTGGTAGGCCGCGCCGCCGGCGAGCAGGCGCCCGAACAGGCCGCGCATCTCAGCGGCCGTCCGGAGCGGTGGGCGGGCGGGCGGGGACGGCCACGCCCGCCACGCTACTGTCCGCACGTGCCGGATCCGCGCGCCCTCCTGCTGCTGCCGCGCCCGCTGGAGGGGTTCATCCTCGCCGACCAGGCCCGCGACCTGCTGCGCGCCGACGGCGTCGTCGCAGCCGATCCACCGCGCGTTGCCTACGGCGCCGTGGCGCGGCTGCCGGGCCCGATGCGTGACCGCGTCTCGCGGCGCACGGCCCGCCGCCTGCTGCGCGCGCTGCACGGAGACCTGCGCGCAGTGGCGATCTTCCACCCCGTGCAGTGGCCGCTGGCGCGCGCGTTGCTGGAGCTGCAGCCCGCGGCCGAGCTGTGGTACGGACGCTGGGATCGCTACGAGATGGCCTACGACGCGTCGCCGTCGATGCGCGTGCGCCTCGCCCAGCTGCACGAGGCCGCCGCATCGCGCAGCGCGCTGACATTCGTCGTCTCGGGCAAGCTCGCCGAGCTCGAGCACGAGGCGGGCCGCGAGGCACAGCTCGTCGGGCTGGCGGCGGATTCCTTTCCGGCGCCGGATCCCGGCCGCGCGGTGATCGCGGTCTCGCTCGGCCATCTCGGCTGGCGCACTGACTGGGCGCTGCTGCGCGCAGTCGCCGCGCAGATGCCCGAGCTCGTGCTGCTGCTCGTCGGCGCCTGGCACGAGGACGAGTGCAAGGGTGACGCCGACTTCGCCTGGTGCCGCGCGGCGCCGAACCTCGTCTGGCTCGGGCGCCGCTCCGACGAGGAGGCGGCGCGGCTGATCCTGTGCGCCGACGTCGGGATCCTGCCCTTCCGCGTCGAGCCATTCAACGACGCCGCGCTGCCCTACCGGATCCTCAAGTACGCGCGCCTCGGCCGGCGCACCGTGTCGCCGGAGCTGGCCGGCGTGCACACGTGGGACCGGGCGGTGACGACGGTACCCGACGCCGGCGCGTTCGTCGCCGCGCTGCGCGCGCAGGCCGGCGCGCGGATGCGACCCGACGGGGAGCTGCGGGCGTGGGCCCTGGAGCAGACGGCCGAGCAAGTCAACGCGCCGCTGTGGGAGCGGCTGAGGGCCCTCGGGCTGGCCTGACGCCAGCGCGCTGACGCAGCGGACCTGCCGCCGCGCGCACGGCCCCATCTGATCCAATCCGGCGGTGCTCCGGCCGCGCTTGTCGCCTGACCGTCGCGTCGTAGTGTCGGCGACGGTCACGCCGCTGGCATCGATCTTCGGCTCGGGCTTTCTCATCATCGTCCCGATCCTCGAGCGCACGCTGGGGGCGCTGGCGCTGCTGGGCGCGGTCGCCGTCTGCGCCGTCGCCTGGCTCGTCGGAACCTCGATCCGGCACTGTGTCCGGGTGGTCGAGCCGCTCGCCGCCGCGGGCCGGCTCGACCCCGCGACCGCTCGGCTGGAACGTGTCGCCGACGCCGTGATCGTCGTCGCCTACGTCATCTCGGTGGCGCTGTACCTACGGATCATGGCCCAGTACATCGTCGGCTTCGCCGTCGACGGCGGCGCGCCGACCGCCGAGCGGGTGCTCGCCTGCGCCGCGGTCGGGGTGATCGTCGCCGTCGGCGTCCTGCGGGGCTTTCACGGCCTCGACGTGCTCGAGCGGATCGCGCTGGCCACGGTGCTGGCGCTGACCGTCGTGCTCGGCGCCGCGCTGGCGATCGACGGCGGCGGCGCGCTGCTGGGCGACGGTCTGCGCCTTCCGCCCGTCGCTCACGCCGGCCTGGGCACCACGCTTGCGGTGCTCGGCGGCATCCTCATCGCGGTGCAGGGCTTCGAGACCGTCCGCTACCTCGGCGACGAGTACGACGGGCCGACGCGGATCCGCGCCTCGCGCCTCGCGCAGGCCACGGCGACGGTGATCTACGTCGCCTTCGTCGCGCTCGCCACGCCGCTCATGGGGCTCGGTACGAGCGCCGGCGCCGATACGACGCTCTTGGAGATCACCGATCGTGTCGCGCCCGCGCTCGCGCTGCCGCTCGTGCTGTGCGCGACGCTCAGCCAGTTCAGCGCGGCCACGGCGGACACGGCGGCGGCGGACGGCAATCTGCGCGGGCTCGTCGGCTGGATGAGCGGCGCGCGCGCCTACCTCGTCAGCGGAGCAGCCGCGGTCGCGCTCGCGGCGACGACGCAGACCTTCGTCATCATCACCGTCGCCTCGCGGGCGTTCGCCGCGTACTACGCGCTGCAGGCGCTGATCGCGCTGCGGACCGCCGACGGCGCGGCGCGGCGGCTGGGCTACGGGCTGCTGGCCGTCGTGATGGCCGCGATCGCGCTGCTGGCGCAGCCGGTGGGGTGACCCCGCCTCGGACCGTACGTCCTGCGCGCGGCGGCCCTGGGGACCGCCGCGCGGGATCGTCCGATCAGAGTGTCCGAGCCTGCTTCATCGCGGCGCGATACGTCGTCTTGGCAGCCTTGACGGCGACGCGGTAGGCCTTGCGCGCGGCTCGCCAGTCCGTGCGGGCCGACACGTAGGCGGCCTTGCGCGCGGCACGCGCGTCGGCGACGGCGGCGGCGGTGTTCGGCTGGCCTGCTGCGGCGAGCACGGCAGTCTTGAAGGCGGCCCGGGCGGCCTTGCGCTCCGCCCGGTAGGCCTGGCGCGCCTCGTTGCGCGCCGTGCGGGCTGTGCGGATCGCCGCCGCGCGCTCGGTGCAGGCGGTCAGGGCGGCGGCCTTGCCGGCGTCCGAGAGGTTCTTGGCGGATTGCGTCCGCTTGGCGCATCGCGCAGCGGCCTTCGCCTCAGCCTTGGCTGCCTTCGCGGCCGCCTTGGTGGCCTTGGCCTGGGCCTTCGCGGCGACCTTGGCGGCATGGTCGGGCTTTTGAGCGACGGCGGGAGCCGCGGCGCCGGCCATGACGGTGATCGCGACGAGGGCGAGAAGGTACGTGCGCATCGTGAGGGACGCTCCTTGCAGGTGGGGACGAGAAGCATGATCCCCGCGCGGCACGGCTCGATCCACCGCTTCTCAGAATGTCCTCACGGGCGCGTCAGCGCTGGGCGAGCTTGTCGCTGCGCGGCTTCTTGAAGGTCGCCAGGCAGGTGATATCGCGGTCGCCGTCGATCCAGCTCAGGCGCGTCGGGTAGACGAACTTGTACCCCAGCTGCCTGTCCTTGAAGGCCGTCGCGGTGGCCTGGCGGCGCAGCCGCGCACGGCAGCCGCGCTGGCCCTTGCCGTTGACGAACTCCTTGCCGGGGTACCTCGCGCCCGCGGCGCCCTCGAGCTTGATGAGCGTGTAGACCTCGCCGTCGTGCGGCGCGTCGCAGTCGGCCTTCTCGAACGTCGTCACGCCGCCGAGCGTCGATAGTGCGTCGGCGATGCAGTTGCCGACGACGAGGTCGGCCGCGGCGATCGGGTTCTTCTTCTTCGGCTCGGCGGGCTTGGCGGGCTCGTCGGCGGGCTCGTCGGCCGGTTCGGCCGGTTCGGCCGGTGCTGCGGGCTCGGCCGGCTTGGTCGTCGCCGGGCGATCGCTCGCACTGTCGTCGCCGCCGCGGACGGCGGCGAAGATGAGCATGAGCAGCAGCACGACGATCACGACGAAGGTCAGCAGGACCAGCAGGGGCCGGATGAGGATGCTCATCGTCCGCGAGCCTAGCGCGGACGCGCGCCGCACACGACGTACGCACGCAACGGCCCGCGACTCACGGTCGCCGCCCCGGCCGGCGGACGGTTCGTCGCGCGCGAGACCCCGTCGGCGCGGCCGAAGCGACGCTCGAACTTCTCGTCGCCGACGATGTAGACGGCCACAGCGCCGCGCGCGCGCACCGTCTCGTCGGCGCCGGCGCGGGTTCGGACCTGCTCAGCGCCGGCATCCAGCCGCCAGCGCGCGTCGGGCACAAGGCGGTAGGTCGGCAACGTGAGCGCGCCACAGCGCATCCCTTCCCGAACGCGCGGCTCGGCCAGCAGCGCGGTGAGGTCGTCGTGCGTGCGCTCGATGAAGCGCAGTTCCGAGCGCAGCGCGCCGAAGCTGCCCGCCTTGACGACGAGAAAGGCGGTGCCGACCACCGCCGCACCGATCGCCGATCGCCGCCACCGATCGCGTGCCGGGCCTGGCGGGAGCGTGGCAAAGCCCATCACCGCGTAGCCCGCGAGCACGCACAGCGCGACGGCGGGCACGGTCAGGTAGCGCGGGATCAGCGACAGCCCAGCGACACCGATCGCCACGAACGTCAGCACGCCGGCGCCGAGCAGGGCGAGCGGTATGACGAGCGGCCGCCAGCCCGAGCGTCGCAGCGCCAGGCCGAGCCCGATGAGACCGGCCAGTGCGACGGGCGGACGCGCCAGGTCGGCGAGGAACGTCACGAAGCTCGACGGGACGCTGGCCAGGCCGCGCTCGCGATCCAGCGTGTCCGACAGCGCCTGCGTGTTCGTCAGGCTGAACAGCGGATCGCCGGTGACCGCGAGGTCGCCGAGGCACCACAGCACCGGCGCGGCGGCGGCGAGCGCCAGCAGCCCGGCCCGAGCCACGGTCGAGCGCCCGGGCAGGCACCACAGCCAGTACAGCCCGGCGAGCACCCACGCCTCCGGGCGCAGCAGCCCGGCGGCGACGAGCAGCGCCATCGGGGCGACCGCCCCCCCTGCCTTCGACGAAGTGCTAGCCCCTGCTAGCCCCTTGCTCGCATCCGCTAGCACCTCGCGAGAGGACACCCTGCCGCGATGCTCGCGCAGCGCCAGCACCGCTGCCCATACGACCAACGCGAGAAACGGCACGTCGACGAACGCCCGCACGGCGTAGAGCAGGAAGGCGAAGCTCGAGCCGACGAACGCCGCCCCGGCGATCGCCGCCGCGGCGCCGAACAGGGCACGCCCGAGCGCGAACGCGCCGGCGATCAGCGCCACCAGGCTGAGCACGCTGACGAGCACGAGCAGGCGATCGGCATGCTCGCCGGCGAGCGACAGCAGCGCGCCGAGCGCGATGTGGAGCGGGTGCGGCGTCGGCGCGAACGGGTCCTCGTAGCCGGGCGTGACGCCGTCCACGAGGTCTCGGCCCCAGATCAGCGCGTGGTAGGCGTCGTAGTCGGGGTACGTCGGGACGAGCGCCCAGGCCGCGACGGCGGCGAGCGCGAGAGCGGCGAGAGCGAGGCGCTCGCGGGTCACGGCTCGGGGGCCGGCGCCAGCGCCGTGCCGAGCGCGAGCAGCGCCCACGCGAGCGGATCCTCGAGAAACGCGGCGTAGAGCAGCGTGTGCACGACGAGCGCGACGAACGCCGCGGCGACGGCGGCGCGCGCGATCGAGTGCCGCGCGCCGCGCAGCAGCGTGACGATCGCCACGCCGACGAGCGCGAGGTAGAGCAGCAGGCCGCCGACGCCCTGCTCGGCGGCGACCGTGATCGGGATCGTGTGCGAGGCCGCCGAGGCGCGCAGGCTGGAGGTCCCCTGTCGCTCGCGGTACTCGGTCTTGAACGCCGCCGACCCCCAGCCGGCGAGCGGCCGGTCGGCGGCGAGCTCGATCCCGCCCCGGACCAGCGACGAGCGCCCACTCGTGACGTTGTCCGTCGAGCCCTCGAGGCCGACCGCACCCGGCGCCGCGAGCACCGCGACCGCCCCCGCCAGGGCGAACGCGCCGACGAGCGCCGCCGCGCGGCCGGCGCCCCAGCGCAGCCCGCCGAGCACGGTCAGGCCGACGAGCAGGCCCGTGAACGACGATTGGGACAGCGTCAGCACAAGCCCCGCCCACAGCACCGCGAGGGCGGCCGCGCAGCCGAGCGCCAGCGCCGAGCGCCGCGTCCACAGCAGTACCGCCGCGAGCGCGAGCATCACCGTCGCCAGGAAGCGCCCGTAGATGTTCGGATCAAAGAACAGCGAGTTGACGCGGAAGTAGGACTCGAACTGGTTGGAGCTGATGACCTTCGGGTTGAGCAGCAGCTCGCGCTGGGCGAACTCGACGAAGCCGATCCCGACGAACGCCGCCGCAAGGACCACGAGCACGATCAGGCAGCGCCCGGCAAGGCGCGCGGTCCACTCGATCCGCACGAGCAACGCGTAGAGCAGCGCGAACGGGACGTAGAAGAAGATCGTCTGCGCAAGCGCGCCATCAAAGTCGCTGGAGTACGTCGCCTGCACCGCGTAGAGGACGAGCGTGGCGGCCAGGAGCCACTGCAGCGCGCCGCCCCGGGCGGGCCCGTCGGCAATGTCCTCGGCGTCGGCCTCGTCCAGGCCGCGCGGTCCGCGCAGCCGCGGCAGTGCGTAGGCGAGGACGCCGGCGGCGATCACGACATACAGCGGCACGAGCAGGTTCGCCGTCTCGCCACCGGACTCGATCGGAATGCGAAACGGCAATGCGGCGGCGGCGACGAGCGCGAGCAGCTCGGGCCTGCGGTGGAAGGCCAGTGCGCCGAGCGCCAGCAGGACCGCCCCGCCGGCGCCGGCCGCAAGCAGCAGCGCCGGGCGGTCGCGCAGCGGCTCCAACTGCGGCGTCGACCAGACGTTGGCGACGAGCAGCACCGGCGTGAGGACGAGCGCGGCGAGCATCGCCGCGGCGCGTGCGCGGGGCGAGGCGGCCAGCAGCGCAACCGCCGCCAGCAGAGCCGCGACGACGACGCCCGCCGTCTGCGCCAGCTCCCCAAGGGTGGTGATCGCGGCGATCATCGGCGACGCAGCAGCGTCCAGATGCGGTCGAGCAGCTCGGCCAGCTCGGGCCGCCCGCGCAGGTTGGCGGAGAACTCCGGCATCCCGGTGCGGATCACCAGGCCCTTGCCGACGCGCGCGGCGACGATCACGGAGCGCTCGCCGTCCTGCGTCGCCGCCGCGGCGCGCACCGCATCGCTGCCGCCACGCACGTCGAGGGTCTGCTCGTAGACCGCGACATCGTCGAACTGGCCTGCCGTGCCGGCGAACAGGTCGATCTTGTCGACGACGTTGACGACGGGCACCGGCGCCGCAGGCCGCACGACCGGCCGCAGGCGGAAGCCGAACAGGTCGCGCGGCGTCGGCTGCGTCGGCGTGATCGCGCGCAGACCCGGCGTCTGCGTGATGCTGCGCTGCAGCGAGCGCGTGCCGAGCGTCAGCAGCTTCCCGCCGCCGCGCACGAAGCTGCGCAGCGAGCGCGCGACGCGGCCGTCGAGCCAGCGCGCGTCGCCGGCGATGATCACGCCGCGGTGACCGGCCAGCTTCGGACCCTCGCCGCGGGCCAGCGCGACGTCCGTCGTGAGGTCGTAGCGGCGGCCCTCGCGATCGAGCTGCGCGAGCAGCAGCGCCTCGTGGCGGCGTATCTGCGGCGGTACGCCGTCCTTGATGTACGCGCGGGCCAGCCGCACGGGCAGACCGGCGGTCAGCGTGTCCGGCCGCCCGTCGCCGTCGTCGTCGGCGGGGTTCAGCCCCTGCCACGTCGTCGTCGGGAGCACGACGAGCACGGGCTGCCGCGTCGCCGACTGCATGACGAGCGGCGTCGCGGTGTTGCGCGTGCGCGTGTTGACCTCGAAGAGGTACAGGCCGGACTTGCCGCCCGGGGCCTTGAAGCTCACGACGCGGGTGCGCGTCCCGCTGCCCCGCCGGGCGACCCCGCTGCCGCCGACCTTGCGCAGCCGCCACTGAAAGCGCGCGCCGACCGCCTCTACCGCGACCCGCGCCGTCTCCCCGGCGCTGACCGGGCCGACCGGTCCCTGCGCCCGCAGGTAGCGGATCGTGATCCCGCCGCGGCCGGGGAACGGCTCGCCGTAGTCCGAGCGCGGCGGGACCGCGACCGACGAGCCGATGTTGCCGGCCGCATCGCGGGCGCGCACGACGACGACGTACGTGCCGGCCGCGACGCGGCGGCCGTCGGCAGTCCCGTCCCAGCTCCAGTTCTTCGCGTCGTCATCCAGCCGGATCGGCTTGTCGAAGACGGGGCGCGCAGGCCGCACGTCCGTGCGCAAGACGAGCACCTCCTTGTGCCGGCCCGGCGCCGAGAAGTTCACCGTCGCCGGCTTCCCGTCGGCGCGCGGCAGCAGCTCAGGACCGAGCGTCTTGGCCGGAGAGATCGAGTCGACGAGGATCTTCGGCGGCTCCGTGTCCTTGGTGATGTTGCGCGGGATCAGCACGGCGCGCCCCTGGCGGCGGAGGTTCAGCCGGATGCGGTACGTGCCGTCGGGCGCGGTGCGCCTGCGGTCGTCGGTGCCGTCCCAGACGAGTCGCAGGCGCTGGCCGGCGGGCAGCAGGCGGTCGTCGACGAGCGTCGTCACCGTGTCGCCGGCGCGGTTGACGACGGTCGCGGTGACGTCGTCGGTCTGCTTGAGCTGAAAGGAGATCCGCGCGCGGTCCAGGCGCCCGTCGCGGTTGGGCGAGAAGTACTCCGATTGGCGGGTCACCTCCTGCACCTCGGGCGGCCGTGTCTTGAGCTCCTGGGCGGCGAAGAACGCGCCGAAGGTCGCGCACACGAGCACCGCGAAGGCGATGCGCGCAGTCGCCGTCACGGCGGAAAGCTCGGCGCCGGGGTCACCGCGGGCAGGCGGAACACCGCGCAGTTGGCGATCTTCCCGGTCGGATCGCGGTCAATGCCCGCGACGGCGCGGATCGTGCCGCCGTGCGTGACGACGAGCGCCGGCAGCGGCCCCGCGGAGACGTCGGCGTGGGCGGCGGCGATCCGCTGCGCCTGCTCGGCCACCGACTCGCCGCCGGGAAAGCGAAACGCCGGCTCGGCGGCCCGCCAGCGCGCGTACTCCTTCGCCTCGCCGGCGAGGATGTCGGCGATCAGGCGGCCAGACCAGTCGCCTGCGTCGGCCTCGACGAGCCGCTCGTCGAGCACGGGCTGCAGGCCGAGAGCGTCAGCGACGATCTGCGCGGTCTGGCGAGCCCGCCGCAGCGGGCTGGCGTACAGGGCGACGACCCCCTCGCCTCGCAGCTCCTCCGCGAGCGCCCGCGACTGCGCGCGCCCGCGATCGTTCAGCCGCGTGTCGAGGCGGCCCTGGAAGCGAGCGACCGCGTTTTCGTCGGTCTCCCCGTGGCGCACGAGCAGAACCTCATTCGGGCCGGCCATCCGGATGCCTTTGACTACTCGATCTGGTCCGAACCGACCGTCACCACGACGTCGGCGTCGGCCGCCGTCGTCGTCGTGTTCGCGTCGCCCTCCTGCACCGATCCAGAGTCGACACCGATGCTCTTGGCCACCGCGAGCGCGGCCGGCTTGTTGCCCGCCGTGTAGGAGACGACCGTCGTCGGCACCTGCTGGTCGACGTTGTTGCCGACGGTGTCCAGCGTGAAGCGGGCCTTCTCGATCTTGTCGGCGACGGCTCGCGCCAGGCCGGCGCGCGTCGTCCCGTTGAGCACCGCGACCTTGGTCCCGCGCCGCGCGGCACTCGACAAGGTGTCCGACGAGCTGCTCGATCCGGAGCCCGCCGCTGTACCCGAGGCCGAGCCGCTGCCCGCGTCCGAGCTCTGGGCCGGTGGCGCGTCGCCGATGTCGTTGGGCTTCGCGGGCGTGCCGTCGTCGCCGGTGAGCGTGATCATCAGCACGACGCCGACGAGCACTGTCGCCATGCCCCCCACCACGATCAGGGTGATGCGGCCCAACGAGAATCTCCGGCCATCAACCGTGTCGTCCGGCTCGGCGGACGAACGCAGCGGCGCCGGGCGGGCGGCCGCCGACTCGCGCGTGGGCTGGCCGGTTATGCCGTTGCCGATGACCGGGGCCGCCGATGGGCTGCGCGAGGCGGCGGTGGCTGTCGCGGTCGGCGGCGTGGGCGTGGGCGTGGTGGCTGTCGCGGCCGAGCTGCCCGGGGCGGACGTGG
>JBBSQG010000065.1:0-10850 GCA_038258125.1 Solirubrobacterales bacterium | reverse complement strand
GGCAGCTTCGCGCTGACCGCGGATGCCGATCCGTCGGCCACGTTCCAGCTGCGCAGCGGGGCCCGCGGCGGCGCGCCGCTGGCCGGCGCGCGCTGACGGGTGGTCAGCGCGCGCGGGCGATGACGAGCAGGTACTCGTACGGGATCTGCGCCGGTCCGCCCGCCGGCCCCTCGTTCGTGGGAGCATGCGCTTCTAGCCGCACCAACTTGAGCGCCACTGATCTTCGAGTGGCAAAGCCGACCGGTGCTCGGTACTCGGGCGGCACCGTCTGGCCGGACGCCTTCGATGCCCGGCGGCGGGCGCCACACCCGTTACGGGCGGGTGAGCTCGCGGACGGGCTTCGTGGCTATCTGGGTCGCCGTTAAGGGGCGTGGCACGAACCGACAAGTAACCCACGCGCTCGACGTGCCGGTGTTCCGTGGGGCCGATGTTCGATCGCTTGGGAATGGCTTGTCGGGCGCAGGCCATCTGGCAGCGATTGCGCAGATGCCTTGGCATAGGTCGTCGCCCGCGCACGCATCGAGCGCCTTCATCTCGTCAACGCCGTCGATCGGGCTTGGAGCCCGAAAGACGTCCTGAGAATCCGACCCTCCGGAGGGCGAGAAACCCAGGCGCTGTCAGGGGGTCGTGGCGCGTTTCGTGTCCGGGAAAGGGCATTCCCGGACGTGACCCCGGGAGACAAGTCGAGCCGTTTGCATGACTGACTCACATCACAGGTGGAAGCCGCGATGCGCTCAAGATCCCTCGCGAGTAGTTCGATCGACGGCTCGCAGACCGACTACGTGCCGAGGCGCCCGGCCAACAGGTCGATGCTTACGGCTCCCGAGCACGCCGTTGCCGGCGGACTTGCCACCGCAATCACGCGCGCGCTCGGGATGCTCGTCGCCGCGAGGATCACATCGGTCCGCTGCGCCGCTCGGGTACGCACGCGCACGTACAAACGGTCGCCCGTGACCAGAAGGATGCGCCCGCAAAACGAGGCCTTCGCATCAAGCACGATGCGGGAGTAGGGCGGCTCGCGCGCGCCAAACCAGAGATCCAGGCAGCGTCCGACCGTGACGACAATCAAAACGATTGACAGCCACGTCGGGAGCTGTCCCATCGCGCCGGTCGAGACGCGACGCGCGGTCGTCCAAAGCAGGATTGCAACGCATCCACCGACGAGAAGAAGGGGCCCAAGGAGCAAGACCCCGAGGCAAGGATGTAGTCCACGCCGGCAGTCCCAACAACCTCACGGGCATTGAAGCCCGACCTGTTCGCGATGCGGTAGAGCGCGACGCCACCCGTTAGGGCGGCGCACAGCGCGACGAGCGGGCCAAGCGCCAACATCGGACCCCACCAGTTGGCGCGCTCGTCGTCGTCCACCGCAGCAGTGTTATCCAGCGCGCGGACGGCCTCTCACCCGCGCCCAAGGATGTGTCCGGGAAGGATGATTCCCGGACGCGGTCGCACCTTCAGAGCAGGCGACGCAGCTCGTCGCGGTCGACGCCTGCGTCGCGCAGAATCCCGGCGAGTGTGCCGCGCTTGAGCTCGCGATGAAGCGGCACGACCAGCGCGACGGCTCGGTCGCGGTGTTTGAGGCGAACGTGGCTGCCGCGCTGACGGACCGAGACCCAGCCGAGCTTGCCGAGTGCGGCCACGAGCTGGGCGCCGGAAACGACCGGCAGCCGTTCGCTCACGCTGGCAGCGGAAGCGTGCGCCGGACGATCCCCATCTCAAGGGGCCGCCCGTCTTCGCGCAGCCCCTCGACGTAAAGGACCAGCGCCTCGCGAGCGTTCTCGGTGGCCTCCTCGAGGGTGTCGCCCTGGGTGTGCAGCCCTGGCAGCTCAGGTGCATAGACGTGATAGCCACCGTCGTCCTGCGGCTCGAACACGAACTCCACCTCGCGCGGCGACTCCATGTTGCAATGGTATCTCCAGTCGCCGCCGGCACTTCCGATGCAGGGCATTCCCGAGCGTCTATGCGCACGGCGCAGGTGAACAGCACGGTCCCCGACGACCTCATCGAGCAGGCGAGAGCGGCCGGGCTCAACGTCTCCCGCATCACCGCGTCGGCCCTCGCCGAAGCGCTCGACCCGGCGCGCCACGATCGCCGCGCTCGACGACTACCTGCCAGGGCTCGACGCCGCGCTCGGACCGATCCCGGCCGGCGAGCAGCGGGCCGCGCGCGCATCGGCGGACCGTGCGCTTGGACCGCCGCGACTTCGCCGCGAACCGCCTGCTGCGGGCATGCCAGGTGCGGACGGTCGAGGAGCGTGCGGCGCGCGAGGCGGCGCGCCTGCGCACCGCGTCGGGACGCGCCGGGACGATCCTGTCGACCTACGCACGGATAGCGCGCTCAACTCGACAGAACCGACCCCACCCGGGGTTCGCTCACGAACGCAACCCCCGCCCTCGCCAGCCGTTCTCATAATGATGAGACGCCCAGCGATCGCCCTGCCGACCCTGATCGTGCTCGCCTGCATCGCCTTGCCGAGCGCGGCGCAGGCGATCACGGTGCGCGTGCCCAGCCAGTCCGTCACGGGTCACCTGGCGGGCGATCTCGTCGTGTGGGGGGAATCCGGCGACGGTCGCCTGCGCGTGCGCGCGGCCAACGGCGCCGGCGTCCGCAGCGAGCTGGGCAGCGTAGACCTGCTCCCCGGGCGCAGCGTCGCCGATCTCGCCGTCGGAGGCGGTGGCGTCTTCGTCGCCCGCACGGGCTACGACGCCACGCCCAGCGGCAACCGGACCAACCGCTACACGCTCGCACCGCTCGGCGGCCCGCCGCTGATCGACTGCGCACCGCCGACGAGCGGCTTTGACCCCGTGCTCGCCTACGACCGGCGGATCGCCGGCGACGGCACGACGATCGTCAGCCCCGGCGCCGGCTGTCGCGGCGACGCGATCATCGCTCGCTCCCCCGGCGTGCCCGATCGCTCCGTGCTCGAGCCTGGGCGCGTCGTCGATCAGCGCGTCGACGGCGACTGGCTCGCCGCGCTCGTCGACATCGACCGCGCCGCCTTCGTCGTCGTGCACGACCTTCGCACCCAGCGCGAGGTCTACCGGATCGCGCTCAGCTCGCCGAGCTTCAACGCTGGCTCTGCGCTGCCGTACGTCTTCGACATCGACCGCGACGGCACC
This sequence comes from Solirubrobacterales bacterium, assembly GCA_038258125.1. Lineage (GTDB taxonomy): Bacteria > Actinomycetota > Thermoleophilia > Solirubrobacterales > Solirubrobacteraceae > CADCVQ01. The sequence continues at coordinate 7,731 of JBBSQG010000065.1, read as the reverse complement.
GTCGTCGTCGGCGAGCCCCGCCTGGGGGCGATCGCCGACGGCCAGTTCGTCATCGGACCAGGCTGCCGGTTGTGGTGGGCCGCGCCCGCGGCACCGCAGCCCCACGACCTACCGCTCAAGGGCTGCGCGTCGGTCGCGCTGCACGGCGGCGTGCTCGCGCTCGCCCTCCGCGACGGGCCCCAGACCGCGCTCGTCGCGACAAACCTCGCGGGAACACCACAGATCGCCGTGCGCCGCGCCCCGCAGATCGGCGCGATCGAGCTCGGCGACGGGCGTGTCGCCTGGACCGAGCAGAGCTGCCGCGAGGCGAACTACGTGCGCACCGCGCCGCTGCGGGCCGAGCGCGACCGCAAGAGCCCGGGCTGCGTCATCCGCGTGCGCAGCCGCGGGCCACTGCGGATGGACTCCCGCGGCCGCGTCCGCGTGACGGTCGACTGCCCGAACGGCTGCGTCGGCCATCTCTACGCCCTGCGCTGCAACCACCGCGGCTGCATCCCCCGACCCGTCGCCGTCCGCCTCGCCCAAGGCAAGCGTAAGACGGTCACGCTGCGCCTGACCGCGCAGGCACGCCGGCTCGTGCGCCGCCACCCGGTGAAGGTCCTGCTGAAGACCTACACCGGGCTCGGCCCCGGGCAGGCCGTCATGCGCACGATCGTCGCGCGGCGCTGAAGGCGACGCCGCGCCCGGACGCAGACCGAGTACGGCAAGGGCGCCTCGATCGGAAAGCGCGACCGCCCCCAGGTCGAGACCGGTACGCCACTCTGCGCTACCGTCGACCCGCGACACTGGACGACCGCACCGGCACGCTGAGGGCCGCGACACACTCGAGCAGAAACGTCTGCCGACGGCCTGGCGGACAAGCCGGCGGCGCGACTGGCGTCCCGCCGAATCAAGGCAGCCCAAGGCTGCGCACGCCGGTCAGAGGTGAACGAGTCCGCGGCGGATCGCGTAGTGGGTGAGCTCGACGCGATCCTTCACGCCGAGCTTTGCGTAGATGTTTGATCGATGCCGCTCGACGGTCTTGACGCTGATCAGCAGCGAACCGGCGATCTCGCGCGTCGAGCGGCCCTCGGCGACGAGCCTGACGACCTGGCGCTCGCGCACCGTGAGCAGGTCCGGCGGGTGGTCGTGGCGCTCGCGCTCGAGCGCGAGATACCGGTCGACGAGCGCCCGCAGGCCCTCGGGGAAGAGGAACTGCTCACCGCGCATGATGGCTCTGCAGGCGTCGACGAGCTCATGGGCGACAACCGACTTGAGGACGTATCCGGCGGCGCCCGAGTCGAGCGCCTCGAACAGCAATCGCTCGTCGTCGTGCATCGACAGGATCAGACACCGCAGATCGGGCCGCTGTGCCTTCAGCTCGCGGCAGGCGTCCAGACCCGTCATGCCGGTCATCGTGATGTCGAGGATCGCGAGGTCGATCCCGCCGCCCATGGCCAGGCGCACCGCGTCGCGGCCGTTCTCAGCCTCCGCGACGACCTCGAAATCCGGCTCGCGGTCGAGCAGCAACCGCAGTCCGCGACGCAGCACGGAGTGGTCGTCGGCGAGCAGGATGTGGATCATCTACTGCCTCGACCCGGCGCCAGCGGGACGCTCAGCGCCAGCGCCGTGCCGCGCGGGCGGGCATCACGGACGACGAGCTCGGCACCGATCCCGCGGGCGCGGTCGCGCATCCCCTTCAGCCCGCTTCCGGGCGATGCCCCGGGGGGTCGCCCGACGCCGTCGTCGTCGATCTCGAGCGTCAGCACCCCCGCCGCGACGTGCACCGCCATGACCGCCCGCGACGCGTCCGCGTGGCGGACGACGTTCGTCATCGCCTCCTGCGCGATCCGGTAGACGGCGAGCTCGACATCCTCTGGCATCCACGGCAGCGCGCGTGGCACGCTCACGACGACCTCCAGGCCCGCGGCGGCGCCCATGCGCCGCGCGAGGTTGGCCAGCGCCGCACCCAGCGCGAGCTCCTCGAGAATCGCCGGCCGCAGCGCCTGCGCCATGCGGCGGGCGCCCTCGAGGCCCTCGCGGACGATCTCGGCGGCTTCGGCGATCTGGCGCTCCACCTCCTCGTGAACGGGAACGCGGCCGGGCTGCAGGACCAGCAGTGCGGCGCTCAACATCTGCCCGACCTCGTCGTGCAGCTCGCGCGACAAGCGCGACCGCTCGCGCTCGCGCACGGCGAGCGTTTGCGCGTCGCTGCGGTGGCGCTCATCGTCGAGGCGGATCAGCGTGTCGTTGAACGCCCGCGTCAGGTCGGATACCTCGCGGACCGCGCTGTCGTCGGGCAGGCGCTGATCGGGATCTAGCCGTTGAATACCGGCGAGACGCTCGCGGAGACGATGCAGGGGCCCAAACGCCTGCCGCATTAACAGATAGTTGATGACCAGGACGAGCAGCAGCCCGGCGAGGATCACGAGCACGTCCCCGAGCCTAGGCGGCGAGTTCACGATCGGCGGCGAGACGGCGAGTACCAGCCCGTCGCCGACGAGGATCGCGGCGTTGACGAGATAAACGCGCCAGAACAACGTGGCGCCGCGGTGCGCGGTGGCCCGGCCACCATCGACATCTGAGGTACGTCCCAGTGCTGTGGCTGCCATGCGTGAACAGCTTGCCACACACAAGGCGCGATTCACCAAACTCGCGCTCGATACTTACGTCCTCGCTCCGTTCAAGCCCGGTACCGCGGACAGCAGCCCGAGTTGGAGCAGGAAGCCCAGGGCGTCGGCCTCGCCGTCGCGCTCGATGATCTGGCCGCCCGCGATGCGATAGATCGCAACACCCCGGGTGCTGACCGCGCGACCGCTGGGCGGGCCCAGCGCCGCGCCGGCGTGCAGGCCGGTCATCGTCCACGACCAGGCCACGTAGTCGCCCTCCTCGAGCATCAGCCCGATCGTCATATTGAGTTCGTGCAGCGTGTCTCGCAGCGTCGCCACATGCCGCCGCAGACCCTCGGGGCCTCGGATCGGCGGCGTTCCATCCGGCGGGACGAACACGTAGTCCGCGGCGACGTAGCGCTCCATCGCGTCCAGCTGGCCGCCGTTCCAGATCTCGTCGACGTAGCGCCGCACGAGCGCCTTGTTGGCGGACTCAGGTGAAGACATCGGCGCGCTGGCGACGTAGTGCCGCGACGACGAGCACAAGCGCCAGGACACCCAGCGCCAGCCCCGCGGAGCCAGCTCCCGGAGCACCGTCCACCGGCGCCCCGGTGAGGCTCTTGCCGAGCCCACCCGGGCCGTAGCGCCCGACCGCCGGGATGATCTGCGACACGAGCGGGTCGACGATCCAGAGCACGCCGAGCGTGCCGATGACGGCGGCGACCTGCTCGCGTACGAGCGCGCCCACTGCGCACCCGATGACGGCTGTGACGCACACAAAGCAGGCCGTCCCGGCGACGAGGGCGGCGAGCTCATCGGCCGTCAGGTCGAGTGCGATCCCACGTGAGCCCAGGCCGAGCAAGCCCACGCCAAGCGCGATCGCGCCGGCGGCGGCGCCGATGAGCAGGCCGATCGTCGCGCCGATCGCGATCTTCGCGCCGAGCAGCCGCCCGCGACGGGGTTCGAGCAGCAAGCTCCCGACGACGGTCCGGTGGCGGTACTCGCCGGCGGTCATGAGGACGCCGAGCACCACGATCGCGACGGCCGCGAACGATCCGCTCGTCAGCAGCAGCCGCTGACCCTCCTCGCCGGCCAGCCCCGGCAGCCCGTCCCGGGGCGCGGGACCGGCGCTCACCACGGTGACCAGCGCGAACATCGTGACGGTGGCGAGCGCGGCGGCGCAGATCGCCAGCGTCATGCGGGTCGTGGCCAGCTTGTGTAGCTCGACGGTCATCGTCCGTCGCAGGCCGGCACGCATCATGACCGCCGCAGCTCGTCGAACAGCTGGCCCAGATCGCCACCGACATCGTGCAACTCGGAGATGACGATCCCCTGCTCCAGCGCGATCCTGCCGACGCTGGCTGCGTCCGCGACCACGAGCAGCCGGTCGGCGTCCTGCGTCCGCGCCTCGATACCCGCTTCGCGCAGCGCGACCATCAGCCGATCGCTGCTGTTGCTACGCACGCGAGTCGCGCGCCGCCCGGCGCCGAGCTCGGCGATCGGGCCAATCGCCACGAGCCGTCCGCCGACGAGGATCGCGACCTCGTCGGCAACCTGTTCGAGCTCGTGCAGGGCGTGGCTGGAGACGAGGATCGCGCAGCCGCGCTCGGCCTGCGTGCGAAGCAGGCCCCAGAGCCAGCGCACCCCATCGCGATCGAGGCCGGTCGTCGGCTCGTCGAGCACGAGTGCCGACGGCTCGGCGACCAGCGCACAGCCGAGTGAGAGACGCATGCGCATGCCGAGCGAGTAGTCGCCCACGCGGCCGTCGGCCGCGCCGCCGAGACCGACGAGCTCCAGCGTCTCGTCCCCGACGGCGGGGGCACGCCCGCAGGCTCGCGCCGCGATGCGCAGCTGCCGGCGACCGCTGCGCCCGGGATAGAACCCCTGACTCTCCAGCGCAGCGCCGACCGTCGCCGGCGGATCGGGCAGCGCGGCATAGGTCATCCCTCTGACGGTCGCGCGCCCGCTGTCGGGGGTCACGAGACCGAGCAGGATCCGCAGCGAGGTGGTCTTGCCCGCGCCGTTGGGCCCGACGAAGCCGACGACCGTGCCCGGCCGCACCTCGAAGGTCAGCTGCTCGACCGCGGCCCGACCATCGAAGGACTTGCAGACGCCGTCGAACGCGAGCATCGTCAGACCGCCCCGCGGCTCGATACCGGGCGCAGCGCGCTCGCGGCCGCGCGCAGCGTCTGCGTGAAGTGCTCGAGCGGATTGTCACCCACGAGGTGCGCCGCGACACCGACCCGCGCGGCACCGGCCGCGAGGTAGCTGCGCAGGCGTTCCCCGATCGCCTCGGCGTCACCCCACGCCAGCAGCGCATCGCGCGTCGCCGGCGACCAGGACGATCCGTCGCTGCTCAGCTGCTGCTCGGCGAGCACGCGCCGGTAGTGCGGCCGGCTGAGGTGCCTGCCGAAGGCGTGGCTCGCCACAAGGTCCGCTTGGCTGGGGTCGTCGGTCAGCGTCGCCGGGACGAGCGCAATGACGTCGGGGGGCTCTCTCCCCGCAGTCTCGGCCCCCTCCCTGACGGCTGGAACGATCACCTGCTCGATCCGTTCCGGCGTCGTTAGCCAGCAGATGCAGCCGTCGGCGAGCTCGCCGGCGACGCGGGCCATCTTCGGCCCGAGCGCGCCGAGGACGAGCGGGGGTGGCGGGCACGGGAGCGCGGGAAGCTGCGCGTCGACGCGCAGCAGCCGACCGTCGTGACGGACTGCGCCGCGATGCAGGAGCGAGCGTACGACAGTCAGGTACTCGTGGGCGTACTCCGGGCCCGGAGCCCAGGCCTGACCGAGCGTGTGCCGCACGATCTCCGGCTCGCTGACCCCGAGGCCAAGGCTGAAGCGTCCGCCGGTCAGCACGGCCAGCGTCCGGGCATCGACCGCGGCCTGCAGCGGGTGGCGCGTCGCCATCAGCGACACCGCGGTCCCGAACTCGAGCTCGGGCCGACGCGCGGCGGTCGCCGCGACGAGCAGTTGCGCGTCGAGCCCGAGCGAATGTGTCAGCCACAGCCGCCGCACACCGGCATCCGCGATCACGCGAGCCGCCGCGAATAGCTGTCGCGGGTCATCAGGCTGATACGGAAACAGCGCCTCTAGCACGCCTCTTCTCCTCCCAGTCCTCACGCAGGATGCCGAACACCATCAGGTCGACAGGGTCGTCCCCGAGCCGGGCGTGCGCGCGCAGCCGACCCTCGGGCATGGCCCCGAGCTTCGGGCAGATCGCCAGCATCGCGTCGTTGAAGATCGCTATGCGGCCGAACAGCTTCGCGCAGTTCTCGACGGTCTCGAAGAGATGGTCGATCACGAGCAGGTGGGCCTCGGTCCCATAGCCACGCCCGGTCTGGATCGCCGGGCCGAGCGTCACCTCGATCTCGTAGACCCACGCGAACGGTAGGTCCGGTCGCCAGTTGCCGATCCCGATCAAGCTGCCATCCGCGTGCTCGATCGCCCAGGCCGCGATCCCGTCGGTCCCGCCCGCCCAAGCGACGAGGTCGCGCACGACCTCCTCACCCGGGAGCTCGTCCTGGGTCACGAGGTAGGACCGTCGCAGCTCGGCGTCGCCCAGCCAGCGTCCGACCTCCTCGACGTCGCCGTCGTCGAGCGGACGCAGCCTGAGCCGCTCGCTCGCTGCCACGAACCTGTCGGCGTCATGCATGCTGCACCTCGATTGTCGGGGGGGTTGATGTGCTCTTCGACGGGCTGAGCGCGCGTATCCGCCCGGCGAGTCTCGGCGCGTCGTCAGCGGCGAACGAGATCGACGTGACCTGCAGCGGCTCGCCGAGCGGTCGCCGGACGGCAACCGCGCGGTCGAGCGTCACGTGCAGGTCGACGCGGCCGCCGACGCGCAGCGCCGCCGCGCCGGCTGTCGCGTCCAGCCGCGTACGGGTGCCGCTCTTGGCGCGCTCGTGGCGCACGGCGACGATCGCGTCCAGCGGAACGCAGGCCCGGTACAGCGATCCGAGCCGCAGCTCGAGCACGTCTGCACGCAGGCGATGCGGGTAGCTTCGTAGTCCGACCGCCCAACCGAGGATCCACAGCAGACCGTAGAGCGAGACGGCGAACAGCGCGAGCTTCAGCCACCCGAGGCCGTCGGGCAGCAGCAGGTGGACGACGGTGGCCTCGGCGACGAACGCCGGGACGAAGGCGATCGCGAACGGCAGCTCGACATCGCCCTTGCCGTAGGCATACTCGGTCGCGGGGCGCCGGCCGCGGCGCACCGGCCGCAGCAGCGCGCGCGGCAGCACGACCAGGATCTGCGCCTCGGTCCACATCAGGCGCCGCACGGCGGGGTGCATGACGAGGTCGAGGATGAGCCGTCCCCGCTCGCCGCCGAAGCGCGCCGCCGCCGCCAGCACGAGCATGAAGGCGGCGAACTCGACCGCGAAGATCACGAGGACGGCATCGAGTCCGCGCAGCGTGATGAGCAGCGCGCACAACGGCAGCGTCACGACGAACGACCAGCGCAGCACCCCTCGCACGCGCGGTCGCATGAGCCGGTCGAAGGTGTCGTCGACGAGCCTCATGCCGCCGCGCGGGCCGTTTGGAGCATGAAGCGCTTGAGGTAGGCGAGGGTGGTCGGGATGTCAGCCATCCCGCCATCGCCGCGCTCGCTGGATGCCGCCTCCAGACCCTCCATGGTCGGGACGATCCCGAATCCGTCGCGGGCAAGGATCTCCAGGTTGCGCAGCGTCGCGGGCTTGCGCGCGAATGCCGGCGGCAGCGCCGGCGCGAGGACGATCGGGCCCTCGAAGGCCAGCAGCACGGTCGACAGCAGGTCGTCGGCGATGCCCGCGACGAGCTTGGCGAGCAGGTTCGCGGTCGCAGGAGCGACGAGCGCGGCCTGGGCCCAGCGGGCGAGCTCGAGGTGCCGGACGGACGGCCCGGCGTCGTCGCCGTCGGCCGCCGGCATGACCTCGTTGCGCGTCAGGACCGCGAGTGCCTTGGGTGACACGAGCTCGCTCGCGGCGCGGCTGAGCACGACGCGGATCTCGACCTCCAAGTGCTGCTGAATCCCCGCCACCGCGGCGGGGAGCAGCGCGACGGAAACGCCGCCGCTGCCGCACAGCAGCAGGCGGTCGACCGGCAGACGGCGGCGTGCGGCGAGCGGACGGCTCATGCCGGCGGCTCCCAGCCGGCCTCGAGCACGG
>JBBSQG010000064.1:0-10855 GCA_038258125.1 Solirubrobacterales bacterium | reverse complement strand
GGAGGCCGAGCTGATTCGCATCCATGAGCGCCGGCACGCCGACACGCTGACGACCGCGCTGACCGATCTCGGCGGCACGCCGCCGCCGGCCCCGCAGGGAATGGCCGACGTGGAGAAGGTCGTCAAGGGCTTCGGCGCGGCGAGGTCGCAGGCCGAGCTGCTCAACCTCCTCATCGAGCTGGAGACGGCGACGGTCGCGGCCTACATCGACGCGCAGAAGCAGTTCGTCGAGGGCAAGCTCATGCAGACCGGCGCGTCGATCATGGCCAGCGAGGGCCAGCACCTCGTCCTGCTGCGCCGCGCGGCGGGCAAGGAGCCGGTCCCAGCGGCCTTCGAAACCGGCGCTTCCTGACGCCGCGTGCGAGTTCATGGCGAATCATCAGCCGATCCATGCAACCGGGTTTACCATCGCTACGTAGAAGCCCCTGCATCGTTCATCCAGACCGCCAGGAGGGCCCACACCCATGCCATTCAATCTCGGACCAGGAGAGCTGCTGCTCATCTTGGCGATCGCGCTCGTCGTACTCGGACCGAAGAAGCTGCCGGAGGCCGGTCGCTCGCTCGGCAAGGGCATGCGCGAGTTCAAGGACTCGCTGTCGAACATGTCCGTCACGAAGGATGAGGACGAGGACACACCGAGCCTGAAGGCGTGACGCCCGCGCGCCTCGCGCGGCGGGCTCTAGCCTGTACGCGGTGAAGATCGCCCGCACGGTGCTCGACGAGATCGTCGCGCACGCCGTCCGCGACGCGCCAAACGAGTGCTGCGGCCTCGTCATCGGCCGCGGCGGCAGCGCGTCGTCGGCGCGGGCGCTGGAGAACCTCGCGGCAAGCCCGTTTCGCTTCGACATCGACGGCCGCGAGCTGATCGCCTACGCGTTCGCCGACGAGGACGAGGACCAGCTCATGGCGATCTACCACTCACATACGCGCTCGGAGCCCTATCCGTCGCAGACCGACATGAACTTCGCCGCCGGCTGGCCCGGGGTGGAGTGGCTCATCGTCGGCGTGCCGAAGGCCAGGGACGCCGAGCCGACGGTGCGCTCCTACCTGATCGACGACGGCACGATCCGGGAGATCGAGCTCGAGGTCTCGTGACCGCGGCGCCGCTCGTCTGCCCGAGCTGCGGGGAGCCCCATCCGCCCGACGAGCGCTTTTGCCGGTCCTGCAGGATGCCGCTCGTCTACAGCGCCAGCCCCGCTGCCGAGCGCCCCGTCAGCGCCCGCCACGAGCGCGCCCGCAAGGTCGATCCACGCTACACCGAGGGCCAGCTCGTGCGCGTCGTGGGCGCGATGAACCAGGCCGAGGCGGAGTTCGTCCAGGGGTTGCTGCTGGAAGAGGGCATCCCGTCGACGCTGCGGCGCACTCGCGGCTTCGACGTGCCCGACATGCTCGCGGCGGGCCCGCGCGATGTGATGGTCCCCGCGTCGGGCCACGACGCGGCGCGCGACGTGCTGCTGGAGGCCGAGATCGTGCGCGACGAGCCGGCGGAGTCAACCGCGCCGTCTCGCGTGCTGGGCGTGCTGCTCGGGGTGCTCGCGCTCGGTGCGCTCGTCATCTGGCTGGGAACCGAATTGGTCCACTAGTCGCTGGCGGCGCGAGCCTCGCCGGGGTCTGCCACGATCGCCTCCGCCATGCGCCGCCGCCTCCCGCTCGCGCTGCTCGCCTGCGCCGCGCTGCTCGCCGCGGCGGCCGGACCGGCCCGCGCCCAGGACCCCGCACCGTCCGGTGGCTACGCGTCGTGTCAGAAGACCGGCGACGCGATCATCATCGAGGTCTCCCGCGCGAGCTGTGACGAGGCGCGCGTGCTCGCGGTCGCGCTCGCCGGCGTGGCACCGGCCGGCATCGAAGCGGCACTGCGCGCGCAGGGCTGGACGGCGCTGCGCGCCGCCGCCACGGGCTACGACGACGCCTACGAGCTGTTCGCGACGCGCGGCCGGGCCGCGGTGTGGCTGCGCCTGCCCGGCGACGCCCCCGACCTCGACGGCTGGATGGCCAACCGAGAGCTCGTGTTCGCCAAGGGCCCGCTCGTCGCGGGGGCGCCGCCGCCGGCAGGGGCCGTCGTCTGCACCTCGGCGTTCCTGATCCGCATGTCGGGCCGCCTTGGGGGCCTCAGCGCCGCGCACTGCGCCAGCCGCACGAAGGCCGGCCGGACGCTGCGCCGCAACGCCGCGCTGCGGCGACCCCCGCAGCCCGGCCTGATCCTCGGCAGCGTGCGGCGCAACCTCGCCCGCACGCGCCTGGATGCGCTCGTGCTGCCGGTTGCGTCCGGGCCCGGTCGTCCGCCGGCGGCCGTCGTCGATCGCGGGATCCTGGCGCCGCCGCTGTTCGTCCGCGGCAGCGCGCCGACGCGGCTCGGGCTGGAGGTCTGCTTCTCGGGCGCTACGAGCGGCCAGGACCAGTGCGGCGAGATCGTGCGGCGGTTCCCGGGCGTGGGGCGGCGCACCTGCACCTCGATCACCGCCCGCGAGGGCGACAGCGGCTCGCCGGTCTACACCCGTCCGGCCGCCGACGGGAGCGTTCGCGCCGTCGGCATCGCGTCGGTCGTGTTCGGCCCGTTTCAGAGCATGTGCTTCGTGCCGATCGGGCCGGTGCTCGCCGCGCTGCATGCCAGGCTCGTCACCGCCCCGGCTTGACGCCGCGGCCCGCCGCGATGAGGATCTGGCCATGCCAGGTCAGGGAGCGAAGGACGACCCGTGGGTGCTCAAGACACCGCCGGGGACGTCGCAATACACGATGTACCGCGATGACGACCGCGATCCGCCGGCGATCGTCTGCCAGGTCGGCAAGACGACGCTGCTCTACGACACGCGGGCGCTTGACGACCTGCACGCGATGCTCGTCGCGCACGGCGACTGGATCGCGCTCGGCAGCGCCGACGAGCAGAAGCCTGCCAAGGAGGGCACCGTCGAGGCGTGGGGACGGTCGGAGGACAACCCGCTCGGCGGCTGGTACGGGCTGAAGAAGGGCCTGCGCGGACGCTTCGGGATGTACATCCCGCCGCTCATGGAGGAGCTCGGGCTCGCCGAGGTCGAGCACAACGCGCGCAACAACCGCATGCGCGCGATCTGAGCTGTCGCGCCGCGCGGGCTGGGTGGCGGCGGACTGCATCAGTGAGGGGGAGTTCGGTTCGTGCGGCGGGCGATCCGTGCTGGCGACGAGATTGGCGAGTTGAGCGCGGAGAACGTGTTGGCAACCGCCGCGACGCGGTGCGCGTATATCAGCGGCATCCCTGGTCATCGGACCCATGCGGGCATCACGCTCGGGCGCGCTGGATGGCTGCGGAGTTGCTCAAGCGGCGGTCTCACCCTTGATAACTCCGCGCAATGTCCAGCGCCGCTGTAGAACGACGGTCGAATGACAGTGCCCTCAGACGCGACGCGGCTCAGTCCGGTGGATGGTGAGTCCGGCTCCTGCGAATCCAATGAGCGCGCTTACCACAGCGGGGTCCTCATGCCCATTATGAGCCGCCATCGGCGATACCTCAGCCTCCCGCCATGCGTGATAGGTGGGCGCGCCAAGTGCCCTCGGTGTGCATCATCGCGCGACCGTCGAACGCCGCCAGCAGGGCCTCGCGCGATCCGACACCGCCGGCGGCGCCGAGCAGCTCGACGACCGCCGCAACGCCCTGCTCGCGCGCGACGAGGTCGACCACGGTCCCGCCGAGCAGGGCGGCGTCGCGCAACCCGGGCGGGAAGTCCGGGCGGCCGTCCTCGCGCAGGCGGCGGGCGATCGCCGGCCGCGCGTGGCCGGTCTGGCCCGAGAACCACTGCCCCGCGCCGGCGATCAGCCACGCCCACTGGCGGGCACGCAGCGTCGCGCGCGGCAGCCAGGGCGGCGGCAGCGCGCGGTTGCTCTCGGCGACGACGAGCTGCACGTACAACGCGGCCGGCGTCAAGGCGAGCAGCTCGCGCGATCCGTCGATGTTCGCCGCGCGCTTGGCGAGTACGCGCGGCGCGAGCGTGTGCAGCGCCCCGCGGCCGGCCCAGCCGGCGACGTAGCGGCGCGCCGCGGGGGTCGTCAGGCGGCGGACGACCGGCAGGAACGGCTGGGCGAGGTCGAGCTGGGCCCGGCTGGGATGCAGCACGACGGTGACGTCCTGCGGCAGCGCTCCGAAGACCGGGCCGAGGCGCTCGCGCATGTCCTCCAGCAGCGCGAGGACGGCGCCCACGTCGCGCTGGTCGGAGTCGTCGTGGCGCGCGAGGAAGTGCCGCGACGCGCTCTCGATCCATTCGGACACCGAGCGCCCTTTCGCTACCGCGGCCGGTGGCCCTGCACCTCGACGGCCAGCTGGTAGGTCGGGCGGTTCTGCCAGCCGATCATCGGCTGGGTGATGCCGCCGGTGGCGCGAAATGCGATCGCGTCGAAGCAGGTCTGGTCGTTGGGCCGGCCGGCCGCGCTGCAGGCCGCGTCGCGGTACTGCGTCTCGGGGTCGGCGGCGAGCGCGTCGGCGAGCGCGCCGCGCAGCGCGTCGCGGCAACGCGCGCGCCGGCCGGCGCCGCAGTAGCGCTTGGTGTACGGCGCGCGGACCTTCACCCCGAGGACCCGGCGCAGGTCCTTGGCGGCGTAGCCGTACCAGCCGTCGTGGTAGGCGGAGCCCGTGTGGGCGCCGTGGTTGTTGGGCGCGTTGTCGAGCTCGTGCGCCTGCGTCAGCTGCTCGAACAGCGCCTGGCCCAGTGAGGGCTGAAACTGCGCGCGCATCCAGCGTGGCCAGAAGGCGTCGAGGATCCGGATCGCGTCGGCGTGCTCGTAGATGCCGTCGCCGTCGCGGTCGCGGCGGTGCGATCCGTCTGCGATCCAGGCGCGCAGCTTCGCCACCGCGTCGGCGAGCTTGGGATCGGCCGGCGTGCCGATGACGCGCAGCGCGAGCGGCAGCACCTGCTCGGCGCGCAGGTCGGTCGTCGCTGCCTCGCCCATCGCTTCGACGAGGCCGGGCAGGTCGATCTTCGCCGAGCCCGCGATCCGCGCGTCGATCTCCTGGTTGAGCATCTGCGAGCGGTAGACGGAGGAGAACAGGCTCGAGTCAGCACCCGCATAGCCGCGGGCCGGCTTGTTGTTCCAGGACGTCAAGTAGGGCTGCCCGTTGATCGCCTGCGGGTGCTTGGCGAACGACGTGTAGGCGGCGGTGTTGCGGTCGGCGTCGAAGCCGCGCCAGGGCAGCCGGGCGGGCATCGGCAGCTGGCCCGTGACGCCACGGGCGCGCTGCGGGTTGTTGCCCGAGTTGAAGTAGGCGATGTCGCGATCGTCGGCGTACAGCCAGTTGAACGTGTAGCCGATCCGGTACGCCGCGCGCTGGAAGCTGCGGGCGTCGCGGACCTTGCCCGGGTCGTTGAAGTCCGCGAAGCCGAGCGCCGAGTCGATCTCGTGGCGGTATGTCGTGCGCAGGCGCGTGTAGGCAACGGGCCTGCCCTTGATCGTCGCGCGGGCGCTGACGAGCCCGAGCTTCGTGCGCTCGGCGCGTAGGCGCTGGCTGCCGGCGGGCGTCGCGTCGGCGAGCGTCGGCGCCCAGCGGTTCGTGCGCTGCAGGACGTCGATCGGCTCGCAGGCGCCCTGGTAGCGGTAGTGCATCGAGGCGGTCGTCGGGGCGCTGCCGTCCGGCTCGCAGAGCGCGACGGCGAACGTGTCGATGATGTCCTGGCCGGCCGAGGTCGCGCTCCACGCGTAGTCCTGGCCGCGGCCGAGCTGGACATAGAGGTTGACGCCCGGGAAGGCGGCGCCGCGCGCGTCGATGCCCGGCGCGTGGACGTCCTGCTCCATGAGGAACTGCGGCGCGAAGTACCCGGTCTGCGGGCCGAAGACGGCTACGGGCCGGCCGCTGGCGGACTCGGCGCCCGACACGACGAGCGCGTTGGACATGCCCATCGTGCGCAGGCCGGCTGGCAGCAGGCCGCCGGCCGGCGCGGTCTTCGTCCGCGTTCGCCCCCGCGCGCCGGCAGCGGACCCGCCGGCGATGACCTGGGTGCGGCGCAGAGAGCCCGCGTCGGCGATGGCCAGCCCGCCGCGCGCCGGTCGCTTGGGCGGCGTCTGGTAGGGAAAGCGCTTGGCGCGCACGGTCGTCGGCGCGTCGGCATCCTCGTAGGCTGCCCACTCGCGCCACAGCCGCTCGCCGCGGCGTGCGCCGTAGCGCGCGCGGAAGGTGCGGCGCAGTTCCATCTGCGTCAGCTCGTCGCCGCCGCCCTGGCCGAAGATCCCGCCGACGAGCGAGGCCGTGGCGATGACGTCGGTCACCTTCCACGGATCGGGCCCGAGGGGGCGGCTGATCGCTGCGTACTCGCCTGGCATCTTCGTGATGTCCAGCCGCGCCTCGGAGATGTACTGGTTGACGCCGGCGACGTAGCTCGCGGCGTCCTCCTGCAGGCGGCGGCCGTCTGTGCCGTAGAGGTCGTCGAGCTGGTCGGCCTGGCGCTGCAGGTCACCCTCGCTGTACGGTGCGAGCGCCCACTGCTCGGCGTCCTGACTGCGGTTGCCGGCGGCTCCGCCGGCGAACGAGCTCAGCTCGGCGCGGCCGGTGTGGCGCAGGACGTCCATGATGAACAGGCGGTCCTCGGCGGCGGCGTAGCCGAGCCCGAACATCGCCGCTGCCCGCGTCGCACCGTAGACGTGCGGGACGCCGTGGGTGCGGTCGCGCGTGATCGTCAGCCCGGCGGTCGGCGAGTAGGCGCGGGCCTGGTCACCGGGAGCGATCCCGAAGCTCGCGTCCTTGAACAGCGAGTCGAGGTTCGCGGCCGTCACGCCGGGGGTGGCCGACAGCAGCCGCGCGTACATGTCGCGCTGCTCGTCGTTGTGGCTCGGGCGCACGCCGGTCGCCAGGAACGCCGCCAGCTCGACGAGGTTCGAGCGCCCGTTCGTGCCGGGCGGCAGGATGTCGCGAAAGCCGCCGAAGTCGTTCGTGCGGTAGGCCTGCACCTGCGCCGTGGCCGGCGCGGGAACGACGCAGATCAGCGCTGCGGCGGCGGCCAGGCAGGCGAAAAGCGAGCGCCGAAATACCACGGGCGTCGAACCCTAGCGTTCATCTGGCGGTGAGTCACGCCGGTGGCGCGGGCGGCGGCTGCGCGGACTCCCAGTCCAACTCGGTCGCGATGCCGTGCCCGAGCAGGATGCCGTTGGCCTCCTCCAGCGAGCCCGCCGCGGCCACGAGCCGCGCGCAGCGGGCCGCCGTGTCCAGCGCGACGAGCGGGTCGAAGCCGAAGACAAGGCCGCCGGCGACCGTCAGCTGCACGGTGCGCCGGCCGTCGCGGATCGCCACCGTGCCGCGCTCGCCGTGGGCGCACCGCAGCGCCATCGTGCTCGCCTCCGAGGGGATCTGCGCGACGGCCGCATCGAGTCGCTCCAGGGCGGCGCCGCCCGGGCCCCAGGCGCCGAGGTAGCCGCGGGCGGCCGCGACCTCGCCGACGCGCTCGGCGACCTCCTGCGGGGTCAGCTCGCCATCGCAGCCGGCTCCGAACAGCGCCCCGAGCAGCGCCACCCCGCGTTGCGCGAGCAGCGGTGCGGCGGCAAGGCAGACGGCGTCGGCCAGCGGGCTGCCGAGGCCGGCCTCGTCGCCGTGGGCGAGCACGTCGCCGCCGACGTCGGTCAGCACGACGAGGTCGCAGCCCAGCTGGCGGGCGGCCCCTTCCAGTCCGTCGGCGACCGCGGCCGGACCGCCGGTCGGGTCGAGCAGCAGGACGGGCTCGCCGAGGTGGCGTGCCATGTGCGACTCGGCGAACGCAAAGCCTCCCGGCCCGCTCGTATCGGGGCCGGCGAGGGCAGCGTGAGCGTTGAGCGCCTCGGCGGCGGTCAGCTCGTCGATCCGGCGCGGGCCCGGCAGCGGGTCGATCGGCCGGCGCTCCCAGGTCAGCCCGCCGACGACCGCCGGCGTGCCGAGCGACTGCGCGAGCTCGGCGACGACGAGCGCGCCGACGACGTCACCGCCGCCGCCGATCCCGACGGCGAGGATCCGTTCGGCGCCGGCCAGCGCCGCGAGCACGGTTCCGAAGACCTAGACGAGCGCGGGGATGCCGCCGTCGGCGATCGCGCGGATCGTCGCGGAGGCGCGCTCGAACTCGTCGTCCGAGAGGACCGGCGTGCCCTCGAAGGGCAGGTCGCGCTGCAGTTCCAGCCACGAGCGACAGCCGCCGTACTCGTCCTTCACGCGCACGGTGACGGGCCGCGGGATGCGGTACGTGCGCAGCAGCAGGACGTGCAGCGGGTGGCGGCGCTTCCACTCCAGGCGCTTCTCCGCGTAGTCCGTGCTCCAGACGTAGAACGGCGACAGCGCGTCGACGCAGCGCGGGTCGGTGATCGTGAAGTGATCGGCCACCTCGGCCCACGCGCGGATGCGGACGCGGTCGGGCTGGGGGAGGGGGTTCAGGCCGTTGCCGCCGAGCGCGCCGGCGGGCGGCTCGCCCTCGGCCCAGACGCCTTCCTCCAGTGCGCGCGCGAGCTCGGGCACGTGCGATTCACGCACGCAGTCGCCGCGTTGGTGATCGAAGGTCGGGTAGAGGAAGAAGCGGTCGTGCTCCACCCGGAAGCGCTTTTCGGCCTCGCGGATGCCGCCCTTTCGCAGGGTGATGAGCTGCTCGCCTTCGGCGAGCGCACGGACGGTGACCGCCCACTCTTTGAACGCAATAGGCATAGAAAAGACCAGACGACGACGGGACAAAACCAAACGAGAAACGAAGTGACCCGTCGCGTCGAATCAAGCGTGATCCGAGCAACGGGAAGATCGTGATTGTGACACAGATGCGCACAAATGACCAAATAACCCTGCAAACAAGGGGGTTTTGCTTGTGACGCTCGCTGCATGGCCAAGCCGGCTGGGCGTCGGGACCGTCGGATCCGCGGCGCCGGGCCCTCCCATGGGTAGTGCCGGCCGCGCGCTCGACCGGCTAGCCGCCGAGGCGCTGGTTGGCGAGCGCCTCCAGCCCGTCGACCAGTGCCACGAAGTCGTCGTCGGCGTGCCCGCGAGCCATCCCGGCGACGAGCACGTCGCGCGCGTGCGCGGCGGCTGCGAACGGCACGTCAGCGGCCTGCGCCTGCTCGAGGCAGAGGCGCACGTCCTTGAGCATGTGCTCGAGCTTGAACAGCGTCGTGTAGTCGTGGGCACGCATCGGTCCGGCCTTGAGGTCGAGCATCGCCGAGCCGCCCGAGCCCTTACCCATGACCTGCACGAGCGCGTCGAGGTCGATGCCGGTCGCCTGACCGACGAGCAGCGCCTCGGCGAGGGTTGCGCAGTTGGCGGCGGCGACGGCGTTGTTGATGATCTTCACGACCTCGCCGTCGCCGAGCGGGCCGGCGTGCACGACGAGTGCGCCCATGACGTCCAGCAGGGGCTTGGCACGCGCGAAGTCCTCCGCGGTGCCGCCGGCCATGATCGTCAGGGTGCCGTCCTGCGCCTTTGGCGAGGAGCCGGTCACGGGCGCGTCGAGCAGCGCGATGCCGCGCTCGGCCAGCTCGGCGCCGATCGCCCGCGTCTGGGCGGGCGCGATCGTCGACATGTCGACGCACAGCGTGCCGGGGTGCGCGCCCTCAGCCACCCCCGCCGCGCCGAGCAGCACCTCGCGCACCTGATCGCCGTCGACGACCATGCTGATCACGATGTCGCTCGCGGCGCCGACCTCGGCCGGCGATCGGGCGACGGTCCCGCCGTGCTCGGCGGCCCAGGCGTCGGCGGTCGCGCGAGTGCGGTTGAAGACCGTCAGCTCGTGTCCGGCGCGGGCGAGGTTCGCGGCCATTCGCGAGCCCATGATCCCCAGGCCGACGAAGCCGACACGGTCGCTGCTGCCGGAGGTGGGCGGGGCTGCCATGGTCACGATGCTACGCGGGGCCGATGCTGCCCGGGGGCTCCCAGGTGGGCGAGCCCGGCGGTGTTCAGCAGCGCGGCCAAGCGAGGGCGACCCCGGTGTGTGGTGGTCGTGTCGAGAAAGGCGCGATATCCGCGCATGAGGCGACAGCATCGACCGAATTCCCCGCATGGACCCGGGCACCGAACACGCGGGACGGATATTGCACCGCGCGCTGCGGCATCCAGCCGGAAGTCGGTGATCCTGGCGCCGAATGCGCGGATATCGCGCATTTCTCGCCAGGACCGCCCGCTATCGCGCTGCCCGGAGGTCGTGACCGCCAGTCGTGTCGCGCGCACCACACCATGCGCCGGTCGCCGCGAGATGCTCAAACTGGACGAGAGCGGCACCCCACGGCTCGCATCTCGCGCAAGGCGACCGTCGCGCCATCAGGATGTTGAGCCTGTCGCCCCGTTGACACGCACGGCGCTCAGCCACCGGGCGGCCCGCAACCACCACCGCCCGGGGTCTCGATCGCCAGCCGGTCGCCGGGCTCGAGGTGGCCGCTGGCCTTCGCCTCCAGCGGCGAGCCGTTGAGCAGGTTGCGCCCGCGGGCGCCCGGCTCGCCGCCACCGGCGCCGGGCGGTGCGTGGCGGCGGCGCTCGGTGATCAGCGCGTAGGACATCGGGGCGAGCGCTTCGAGCTCGCGCACGATCCCGTCGCCGCCGCGATAAGCGCCCGCGCCGCCCGAGCCGTGGCGCAGCGCGTGGCGCACGACGCGCAGGGGGAACTCGAGCTCGAGCGCCTCGACGGGCGTGTTGAGCGTGTTGGACATCGCGACGTGCACGCCGCTCGGTCCGTCGGCGTCCGCGCACGCGCCCTGGCCGCCGCCGAGCGTCTCGTAGTAGGTGAAGCCAGGGGTGCCGGAGGCGGACTCGCCGACGTCCTTCGCGGTCGCGCCTCTCGCGCCGCCGGAGTCGGGCCCCCCTGGGTCATTCCTGCCGAGCGTGATGTTGTTCATCGTGCCCTGCCCGAGAGCGCGGCCGAAGGCGGCCAGCACAAGGTCGGCGACGCGGCTGGAGGTCTCGACGTTGCCG
>JBBSQG010000063.1:0-10856 GCA_038258125.1 Solirubrobacterales bacterium | reverse complement strand
GTGCCTGAGGGTGGCGTCGCGCTCGTGACGGGCGGCGGCCGAGGGATCGGCAAGGCGATCGCCGACCGGCTGGCCGACGACGGCCTGACGGTCGTCACGCTCGGACGCACGAGCGGCGACGTGCAGGCCGACGTCGGCGACGCGGAGTCCGTCGCGGCCGCGTTCGCGCAGATCCGCGAGCAGCACGGGCCGGTGCTCGTGCTCGTCAACAACGCCGGCGAGCGCCAGGACGGCCTCGCGATCCGGATGAAGCCCGCGCAGTGGGAGGACGTCATCGACACGAACCTCAACGGCGCCTTCCACTGCATCCGCCAGGCACTGGACGACATGCTGACGGCGCGCTGGGGGCGGATCGTGAACATCTCCTCCGTCGTCGCCGAGCGCGCCAACCCGGGACAGTCCAACTACGGCGCCGCCAAGGCCGGGATGCTCTCCCTGACGCGCACGATCGCGCGCGAGATGGCGCGCAAGGGCATCACCTGCAACGCGGTGACGCCGGGCGTCATCGAGACCGACATGACGGTCGACGTCGCAGACAAGCTGTTGGCCGGCGTTCCCGCCGGCCGCATCGGGCGCCCCGAGGAGGTCGCCCACGCCGTCTCCTTCCTCTGTTCGGACGGAGCGGCATACGTCAACGGGTCCACGCTCGCCGTCGATGGCGCGCTGGGCGCATGAAAGGGGTATGGACCGCATGGCCGTAACAGAGAACGACGTCCTGGAAGAGATTCGCGAGCAGCTCGAGGCGATCAAGGTCCCGGGCGCGAAGGACGCGACACCCGACAACACGTGGTCTGATCTCGACGTCGACTCGCTCGACCTCGTCGAGCTCGTCAAGGCGCTCGAGGATCGCTTCGACATCACGATCTCCGACGACGACCTCAAGCCGATCGAGTCCGTCGGCGACGCGATCAAGCTGACGATGCGCCTCGTCGAGGCTGAAGAGGGTGCGCCTGCATGAGCGACTGGACGTCCCCTCATATCGAGATCGCGATCACCGGACGTGGTGTCGTCTCGTCGATCGGCGAGGGGGCGGACACGTTCTTCGACGCGCTGCTCGAGCGCCGCTCGGGCGTCGTCGACGGGCTCGCTCCATGCAGTGAGTTCGACCCCGAGGCTGCGATGGGCGCGAAGATCGCGCGGCGCTCGGACCGCTACTCCCAGCTGGCGTTCGCGGCGGCCGCGCAGGCTGCCGAGGAAGCCGGGCTACCGGGCGACATCGACCTCGAGCGGCTGGCCATCCTCGTCGGCACCGGCGTCGGCGGGCTGAAGACGCTCGAGGACGAGTGCCGGGCGTTCGTCATCGGCGGCGAGCGTGCGGTGTCGCCGCACTTCGTGCCGATGATGATGCCCAACGCCGCCGCCGGCGCGATCGCGATGATGCTCGGCGCCCACGGTCCCGGCTTCAGCGTGTCATCGGCGTGCGCGACCGGTTCGCACGCGATCGGCGAGGCCAAGCGGATGCTCGAGCGCGGCGAGGCCGACGTCGTCGTCGCGGGTGGCACCGAGGCGGCGATCACGCCGCTGTGCGTGGCCGCCTTCAAGCGCATGGGCGCGCTGTCGCGTGAGGGCGTGTCGCGTCCGTTCGACGCGCGCCGCGACGGCTTCGTCATGGGCGAGGGCGCCGGCGTGATCGTCATGGAACGCGCCGAGCACGCGCGGGCGCGCGGAGCGACGATCCTCGGCTACGTGGCGGGCTACGGCGCTTCCAACGACGCCTTCCACATGACCCAGCCCGACAAGGAGGGGCGCGGCGCGGAGAAGGCGATGCGGGCGGCCCTGTCGGACGCGGGCGCGACCTCGCAGGAGGTCGGCTACATCAACGCGCACGGCACCTCGACCCCGTTCAACGACCGCATCGAGACGCGCGCGATCCACGCGGTCTTCAACGGCGGCGCGCCGCCGGTGTCGAGCACGAAGTCGGCGATCGGGCACCTGCTCGGCGCCGCCGGCGCGGTCGAGGCCGTGGCGGTCGTCGGCGTGCTGCAGCGCGGTCTGCTGCCACCGACCCTGAACTTCGAAGAGCAGGACCCCGACTGCGATCTGGACTACGTGCCCGACGGCCCACGCGAGGCGCCCGAGGTCACGCTGGCGCTGTCGAACTCGTTCGGCTTCGGCGGGCAGAACGCGTGTCTGGCGTTCCGGAAGGCGACGTGACCGCGGTCGAGCCGATGGAGGACAGCGCCGCCGGGCGCGTCGAGGTCGTCGCGGAGCCGCCGCTACCGGCGCGCCATCGGATCGACCTGCTGCTCGACGAACGCTCGTTTCATCCGATGCGCACGGAGTCCGGCGACGGCGTCATCTGTGGGAGCGGACGGGTCGACGGGCGGCCGATCTATGTCTGGGCGCAGAACGTCAAGCACAAGGGCGGCTCGCTCGGGCAGGCCGGCGGGGCGACGATCGTCTCGACGATCCAGGCCGCTGACAAGGCCGGTGCGCCGGTCGTCGGCTTCCTGCACTCCGGCGGCGCGCGGTTGCAGGAGGGGATCGGGGCGCTCGGCGCGTACGCCTCGATCTTCCGGGCGACCTCGCGCGCGAAGGTGCCGCAGATCAGCGTCATCTGCGGACCGTGCGCGGGCGGTGCGGCGTACTCGCCGTCGCTCGGCACGCTCGTGATGATGGTTGGCGAGGAGTCGCAGATGTTCCTCACCGGGCCGCGCGTGATCGCCAAGGTCACGCGCGAGATCGTCACCGGCATCGAGCTCGGCGGACCCCGCGTGCACCGCAAGACCGGCGTCTCGCACGTCGAGGCCGACGACGATGCGCAGGCATCAGCGCTCATCCGCCAGGCGCTCGGCTACTTCCCCGGCTCGCCGGGCGGCCCGCTGCCGTTTCGCGAGCCGATCGCGCCGCTGCCCGGCTCCCCCGACGCGACGATCCCGAAGAACCCGCGCCTCGTCTACGACGTGCGCGACGTCATCGGCCACCTGCTCGACGGCGGCGAGTTCCTCGAGCTCTCCAAGCGCTACGCGAAGAACATGGTCGTCGGCTTGGGCCGCATCGACGGCCATCCGGTCGGCGTGATCGCCAACCAGCCGCGCTACCTCGGCGGCGTGCTCGACGCCGTCTCGTCGGACAAGGGCGCCTGGTTCGTGAACATGTGCGACAAGTACGGGATCCCGCTGGTGGTGCTCTCCGACACGCCCGGCTATCGACCCGGAACGCGCCAGGAGCGCGAGGGCGTGCTGCGCCGCGGGGCCGAGTTGCTGCGGGCGTTCTCGGTCGCCGAGGTGCCGCGCGTGACAGTGACCATGCGACAGGCGTACGGTGGTGCCTACATCGTCATGAACTGCCGCGACCTCGGAAACGACCTGACGCTCGCCTGGCCCGGTGCCAGGATCGGCGTCATGGGCGCCCCGCAGGCGATCGAGATCGTCAACCGGCGGGACCTCGAGGCCGGCGCCGACGCCGCCGAGCTGGCCGCCGCCTACGAGGAGCAGCACCTGCCCGTTGCGATTGCCGCGAAGGCCGGATACATCGACGAGGTCGTCGCCCCGGACAAGACTCGTGAGCGCATCGCAGCCCACTTCGAAGCCCGCCGGTAACCAGGCCCGCCCGCCCGCGCCGCCGGCGTCCGTCGGGCCGCCTCCGGCACCGGTGCCCGACGCCGGTCTGGCGCCGCGCAACGCGACCGAGGACGCGATCCTCGAGGCGGCGCGCGAGCTGCTGTCCGAAGGGGCGCACGAGCAGGTCACGATCGACACGATCGCGCGGCGGGCGTTCGTCAGCCGCACGACGGTCTACTTCTACTTCGAGAACAAGCGCGCGGTGATGGACCGCCTCATCCAGCAGGCCTTCGCCGACATGGACGAGGCCGCGTCGCCGTACTTCACCGGCAGCGGGGACCCGCGCATGGAGCTCGCGCTCGGCCTGGCTCGCTTCGTCGGCATCGTCAACCGCAACGGCCCGATCCTCGTGTTGGCGGCGCATCTGTACGGCGAGGACGAGCACATGCCGTCGCAGTGGGAGCCCTACGTCAACCGCTTCATCGCCGGCGCCGAGGCGCGCATCGCGCGCGACCAGCTGCGCGGGATCGCGCCCGACGACATCCCCGCGCGGGTCGCGGCACAGGCGCTCTGCGCGATGGTCGAGCGCCACCTGACGATCGAGGTCATCCGCAACGGCCGCGACATGCGCGAGGCGGTGCGCCAGCTCACCGAGCTGTGGTTCCGGGCGGTCTATGCAAGTGGGGGAACGCCTCCGGCGTCGGCTGCCTAGCACCTAGCGGACGGGTCCACTAGCGCCGGGCGGAGAGTGTCGTTGGCGCGCTGGTCCTCGTGTCAGCTCAGCCGCGCAGATCCTCGACCAGGCAGGGAGAATCGGCAAGCTCGATGATCTCCGGAGCCCCCGTGAGCAGGGCCAGACCGTGTGCCGCCGCGGTCGTCACGGCGAAGCAGTCGCCCAGCGCGATCGGGGCACGCGCCTTCAGGCGAGCGACGTCGATCATGCGCGCCGTCCCCGGAAGGTCGGGGGCGAGGCTCGCCCGCAGGGCGGCGAGTGTGTCGTCCGCGGCGCCGCGCCCATGATCACGCTCGAGGCGGTAGTAGACCTCGACGAGGTTCACCCAGCTGACGACCGGGCGCGACTCCAAGACCTGCTCGACGCGCGCCGTCGCTGGTTGCTCGCCGTCGAGCCAGGCCAGGATCGCCCAGGAGTCCAGGCAGACCGTCACCGCGGTTCGCGAGCCCGATCCTCGAGCAGGCGCGCCGCCATGCCGCTGTTGGCGAAGCGGCCGCCGAGCCCGGGCCGCCGCTTGCATGCCACGAGCACGATCTCGCCGCCGTCACGCAGCGCGACGTCGACCTCGTCGCCGGGATGCAGGTTGGCTTGATCGCGGATCGCCTTTGGGATCACGACCTGTCCCTTCGCTCCGATCCGCCCAGTCATACCTGCCGAGTATAACCGGGTGGTTGGCCGGTGCACGTGATCTGCGATCGCGGTCGTGCTCAGTCGCGCACGCGCCGGTAGTGGCAGACCACCGTGCCGGTCCCGGCCGGCGTGGCCGACACGAGCTCGACCGGGCGGGCCTGGCCGTCGGTGGGGACCAGACGCTTGCCGCCGCCGAGCATAAGTGGCTCGATCATGAGGATGAGCTCGTCGACGAGGTCGTGTTCGATGAGCTGCGCCGCCAACATAGGGCTGCCCCAGACCTGCACGCCGCGGCCTTCCTGCGCGCGCAGCTGGCGGACCGCGCCGATCGCGTCGTCGGCGGGCAGCAGCGTCGAGTGCGACCACGTCATGTCGTCCTCGGTCAGCGTGCGCGACGCCACGTACTTCTTGATCGAGTTCATTGTGTCGGCGAACGGATCGCCGGCACGCTCGGGCCAGGCGGCGGCCATCCCCTGCCACGTCCGGCGGCCGAAGAGCAACGCGTCGCTGCGCTGCATCACCTCGTCGATCACCGGACCCATGACGTCCGGGTCGAAGTACGGATGCGACCAGCCGCCGTGGGCGAAGCCGCCGTCGGTGTCCTCCTTGCGTCCACCGGGCGCCTGGACGACGCCGTCGAGGCTCATGAAGTCGATCAGAATGATGTGCATGGTTGCTCCTTGCGCTCGGGGCCAGTGAGGTCATCCCATAGACGTGCCCGGCGCGGCAAACTCATCGCGATGAACGCCGGGCATCCGGGCGCCACGGGCGCAACGGTTCGCATTTCGGGCGCTGAGGCCCCGGAACGCTTCGCGCGAGGGTGCCACAACATGTGCATGCTACGGTATGCGCATGTCGCTCGATCATCGCCTGCAGATCCTGCTCGACGCCGATCGCCACGCTCGGCTCATCGCTGTCGCCGAGGAACGCGGCGTGTCGGTCGCAGCCATCGTCCGCGAGGCGATCGACCGGGGACTGCCGGCACCCGATACGCGGCGGCGTGCCGCGGCAAGCCGGCTGCTGGCGGCGGAGCCGATGGAGGTTGGCAACCCGGATGTCCTGTCGGCCGAGCTCGCCGACCTGCGTGCGCGGCGCGCGTGATCGTCCTCGATACGACGGTGCTCGTCTACGCGGTCGGTGCCGACCACCCGCTCCGCGATCCGTGTCGCGATTTGATCGGCGCGATCGCGACCGGCCAGATCGCGGCAACGACGACGGTCGAGGTACTGCAGGAGCTCACCCACATCCGCGCCCGCCGGCGCAACCGTGAGGATGCGGTGCGCGTCGCGCGAGACTATCTCGACCTGCTGGCACCACTGCTCGTCGTCGGCGAGGACGATCTCCGCGAGGGCCTCGCGCTCTACGCACGCAGCGAGCGCCTCGGAGCCTTCGACGCCGTGCTCGCGGCAGCGGCGGGCCGCGCGAACGCGACCGCCCTGATCTCGGCGGACGCGGGGTTCGCCGAGGCCGACATCACCGGCATCGTGCCCGACGCCGCCGGCGTCGGGCGGCTGCTCGACCACTGACCGGACAGCGTCAGGCGTTGTCGCCGGCGCTCGTGTCGTCCGGCTCGGCGGGCGGCGACGGGGGTGCGCCCATCGCGTGAAAGCCGCCGTCGACGTGCATGATCTCGCCGGTGATCCCCCGCGACAGCTTCGACAGCAAGAAGACGATCGCATCGGCGGTGGGGCCGGCGTCGGCGGTGTCCCAGTGCAGCGGCGCCATCGTGTTCCAGATGCCGGCCAGCTCGCTGAAGCCGGGGATCGACTTCGCGGCCATCGAGGAGATCGGGCCCGCCGAGACGAGGTTGGAGCGGATCCCCTTCGGCCCGAGGTCGCGCGCGAGGTAGCGGTTGACGGACTCCAGCGCCGCCTTCGCGACGCCCATCCAGTCATAGACCGGCCAGGCGACCTGCGCGTCGAAGTCCAGGCCGACGATCGACGGGGAGTCGCCCTGCTCGAGCAGCGGCAGCATCGCGACGGTCAATGACTTCAGCGAGTACGCGCTCGTCGCGAATGCGATCTGCGCGCTCTCGACGGGCGTGTTGAGGAAGTTGTTGCCCAGCGCGTCGCCGGGAGCGAAGGCGATCGCGTGCAGGATCCCGTCGAGCGCCCCCCACCGCTCCTGCAGGTCAGCGGCGACGGCCGCCATCTGCTCGGGCTCGTTGACGTCCATCTCCAGGACATCGGGCGGCGGGTCGCCGAGCCGCTTGGCGATCCGCGTCGTGATCCGCATCCCGCGGCCGAAGCCGGTGAGGACGATCTCGGCGCCCTCCTCCTGCGCGCGCTTGGCGACGGCGAACGCGATCGAGCCCTCGGTGAGGACCCCGGTGATGAGTAGTCGTCTGCCTTCGAGAAGCACCGCTCTGACCCTACCCGCAACGCGGCGATCCACCGGTGCTGACTAGCGCCCGAACCTCACGAAATCGCTGAACTCCGCCCAAGTCGACGACGCGCGCCAGCCGGCCTCGCCGGCGGCGTGGCGAAAGCGGCCGGTCCAGGCGGGCTCCCAGGCACGCCAGCGGAACAGGCCCACGAGCAGCCCGTTCGTGCCGAGCAGGCCGGCGAGGATCGCGAGCGCAAGGATGGGGAACGGCGCATCGGTGGCGGGGTTGGTCGTGCGCGCGGCGATCGCGATGTCCTCGCCGGTCGCGACGATCGCGGGGGCGGCGGTCGGCTGCACGGCGGGCGTCGGGGCCGGCTGCGCGGGTGCGGTCTGGCCCGGGGGGGTCGGCGCCTGCGGGGCGCCGGATGAGGGCGACCCTCCGCCGGACGACGGCGGCGGCGGCGCGGCGGTGCCGGACTGCGCGCTTGGCTCGGGCGTCTTGGCGCCCTTCTTGCAGGCCCCCTGGGCGCGGCGGGCGAGGGCGTCGTCGACGGCGGCGCCGAGGTCGGAGTAGGCCTCCAGGTCGTTGGAGATCGCCTGCTTGAGCCCGCTCAGGCCCTTCGCCGGATAGCGGCACGGATCGATGCGGCCGTCGTTGGCGTAGTCGGTGAGCAGCGTCGTCAGCTGATCGGCGCTGGCCGGCGCGGCGCACAACAGGCCCACCGCGCAGGTGAGCAGAAAGACCAGAATGCGGCGCTTCACGACCCCCCACGGTAGCCGGTCGCCCGTGGTCGTTCCAGTGGCAACCGCCGGTGGCGCTCCGTTCCGGCGCCGCGCCGACCGGCGGCCCACTAGCATCGAGGACCGTCTTCATGGCTGTCACGACCCCCGCCAGCCCGGTCAGCCCGCGGGTCGCCACGCCGGTGGGCGTGCCCGCGCCGCCCGTCCGCACGCCCCGATCGGCCGCCGCGCTGCTGCTCGCGCTGACCGCCGTCTGCGCCTACGCCGTCTTCGCCCACGGCGCGGTCGGTCTGCCCGAGGAGCCGCGGCTGCAGATCGGCATCGCGTTCGTCGGCGTCGGCGCCGCGGTCGGCCTGCTGCTGACGCGCACGCTGGCGCTGCGCGCGCCGGTCGAGGTCTGGATCGGCGTCGGCCTGCTGGCGGGCTTCGCGATCTGGTGCGGGGTGACGCTGCTGTGGTCGGTCGCGCCCGACCGCACCTGGGGGCACATCAACCGGGCGGTCGCCTACACGCTCGTCGTCGTGCTCGCGATCGCGCTTGCGTCGAGCCTGCCGCGCGCGATCGAGCGCCTCGCCTACGCCTGGCTGTTCGTCGCGCTCGCCTGCGCGTTCTACGCGCTCGCCGGCAAGTTCATGCCCGGCGTCGAGCTACTCGGCCTGGACTTCAACCACACCTCGCTCTACTCGCGCCTCCGCCAGCCGCTGGAGTACTGGAACGCCCTCGGGATGGTCATGGTGCTCGCGGCCCCGATCGCCCTGCGCATGACGACCGACACGTCGCGCCACGACGCCACCCGGCTGGCCGGCCTGAGTGCGCTCTTCGTGTTGTTCATCTGCCTCGGCATGACGTACTCCCGCGGCGGCGTGCTGGCGCTCATCGCGGCGATCGTCGTCCTCACCGTGCTCGGCGGCCAGCGCCTGCGCGGCCTCGCGGTCGTCGGCACGATGATCGTCGCGTCGATCCCCGTGCTCGGCCTGTCGTTCAGCCGGCCGGCGCTGAAGGGCATCCGCATCCCGCTCGACGAGCGCATCCCGGACGGCATCCTGCTCGGGCTCGTCTGCGCCGGCTCGCTGCTGGCGCTGCTGATCGCCGGCTGGGGGCTGCTGCGTCTCGAGCAGCGCACCGTCTGGAACGACGAGCGCACGCAGCTCGTCTGGCGCGGCCTCGCGGCGACGGCGGCGATCCTCATGCTCATGCTGCTCGGCGGGATCGCCAGCTACGACGGCGGGCCCGGGGAGTGGGCCGACGACGCCTGGAACAAGTTCACCGAGACCTCCACGGACAAGGTGTCCGATCCGGCGCGGCTGACGTCCTCCAACTCCGGCAATCGCTGGGTCTGGTGGGAGGAGGCCGCGGGCGCGTGGTCCGACAAGCCGATCCAGGGCTGGGGCGCCGGCTCGTTCACCGTCACCCACCGGATCTACCGCGACGCTGAGCTGCCCGTCCAGCAGCCGCACAACATGCCGCTGCAGTTCCTCGCCGAGACCGGCATCGTCGGCATGCTGCTCGTCGGTGGCGCGATCGGCTTTCTGCTCATCAGCGCGCTCGGCCGGATCCGGGCCATGGCGGCCGGCCGCGAGCGCGACCTCGCCGTCGGGCTGTACGCCGGCGCCTGCGCGTGGCTCGTGCACGGACTCGTCGACTGGGACTGGGACATCCCCGGCGTGACGGTCCCCGCGCTGCTGTTTCTCGGTGTGCTCGCCGCGACGCCGTGGCGCGCGCGCAGCGGGCCGCCGACCCTTGACCGGGCGACCGGCTCGCGCGGCGCGCTGCTGGGGCTGGCGTGCATCGTCGCCGGCCTGATCGTCGTCTCGGCCGGCCTGCCGATGA
This sequence comes from Solirubrobacterales bacterium, assembly GCA_038258125.1. Classification (GTDB taxonomy): domain Bacteria; phylum Actinomycetota; class Thermoleophilia; order Solirubrobacterales; family Solirubrobacteraceae; genus CADCVQ01. The sequence continues at coordinate 1,094 of JBBSQG010000063.1, read as the reverse complement.
TCGCCGATCAGCAGGCCAGTACGGCCCAGTCGGTGAGCACCGACGCGACCCCCGGCGAGCTGCAGGACGCCGCCGCCAAGGCCGAGCTCGCCTCGCGGCTGGACCCGACCTCGGTGCGACCGCTGCTCGCGTCGGCGGCGATCGCCGAGGGCCGCGGGCGCCTGCTCGAGGCCCACGGCTTCCTGCTGGACGCCGTCCATCGCCAGCCCTACAGCGTCGTCGCCTGGCAACGGCTGCTCGAGCTGACGCTGAAGACGGCCGACCGCCAGGGTGCGCGCGCCGCCGCCGGGCGCCTGCTCGAGCTTGACCCGATCGGCAGCGGCACGCTCGCGCTGACCGGCCGGCTCGTCCTCTTCGAGGTGCCCGCCGCGGGCTCACCGACGGCGACGGGGACGCCGCTCAGCCCGCGCTTCAACGCCGCTCCGGTGACGCCGGCACCGACCGCCGGCCAGGCCCCGGGCGGGGCGGTGACACCGCCGGGCGCGACGAGCCCACCGCCCGCCGACGGCGTGACTCCGCCGGCCGCGACGAGCCCGCCACCCGCCGACGGCGTGACTCCGCCGCCCGCCGCGCCCGCGCCGGTCGGCGCAAACTGATCAGCCGCGCGCCGCGGCGACCGCGACCGCGCTGCGCACGATGACCCGCGACGGTCTCCCTCTCCGATCGAGACGCGCTCGTCGACGGCGTGCGCGAGCCGGATGCCGCGCGGCCCGAACATGGCGCCGGGCTGGCCACGCCGTCAGCCGGTGACGGCGACGCGGAAGACGCCGAACACGAGCAGGACCGCCGCGGTAACGGCGATGAGCAGCAGCAGGATCCCGACGACAAGCTCGGAGGGCAGGCGGCGCCCGCGTGCGCGCGTGCGTGCCGGCGGCAGCGTGCTGACGCGGCGTGAGGCCGTGCGGGACGGCGCCGGTGTCTGGCGCAGCTCGCGCTGGCGCGGGCGCGACGGCGCCGGGCCCGACGGCGCGCCGACGAGATCGGGCGCGCGTCCGGCGGTTGGTGCCGGCGGTTGCGGCGCCGACGGCCGTGGCTGCGGGCGGTTGGCGCGCCGCGTCGCGGCATCCTCCCCGTCGGCGCGGCGCCGGGCCTCG
>JBBSQG010000062.1:0-10884 GCA_038258125.1 Solirubrobacterales bacterium | reverse complement strand
GGCGATCTCTTCGACGGTTCCCCCGTCGTCGCGGCGAAGGTGGCGGCTCTCAAGGAAGGCGCGCGGGCGGAGCTGTGCGCGCTGGACGGCATGGGCGGCGCGGTGGCCGCCATCGACTACATGAAGGCGCGGCTGGTCGAGTCCAACGCCGATCGTCTGGGACGGATCGAGTCGGGCGACACCGTGGTGGTGGGCGTCAACGCATGGACCGAGGCGGAGGCGTCGCCGCTGGTGGGCGAGGACGGCGGCATCATGACCGTCGACCCGGGCGTCGAGGCCGAGGCGATCGCGTCGCTGGAGCAGTGGCGTGCGGAGCGCGATGGCGCGGCCGTCGAGGCGGCGCTCGACGAGCTGCGCCGGGTCGCCGCCGCAGCGAATTCCACCGAGAACATCATGCAGGCGACGATCGCCGCCGCGCAGGCCGGCGCGACGACCGGCGAGTGGGCGCAGGCGTTGCGCGACTCCTTCGGCGACTACCGCGGGCCGACCGGTGTCGGTGAGGCCTCCGCCGGTCCGCAGGCGAGCAGCGCCGAGCTGGAGCAGTTGCGTGACGAGGTCGCCCGCGTCGACGACGCGATCGGCCGGCGGATCAAGATCCTCGTCGGCAAGCCCGGCCTGGACGGGCACTCCAACGGGGCCGAGCAGATCGCCGTGCGCGCGCGCGACGTCGGCTTGGAGGTCGTCTACGAGGGCATCCGCCTGACCCCGGCGCAGATCGTCACCTCGGCGCTGCAGGAGGGCGTGCACGTCATCGGCCTGTCGATCCTCTCGGGCTCTCACCGCGAGCTGATCCCGGCGATCGTCGAGGAGTTGCGGGCAGCCGGCGTCGACGCACCGGTCATCGTCGGCGGGATCATCCCCGAGGTCGACGTGGCACCGTTGAAGGCCGCCGGCGTCGCCGCCGTCTACACGCCGAAGGACTTCGATCTGACGCAGATCATGCGCGACATCGTGGCGCTCGTGGCGCAGCGCAACGGCGTGGCCGCCAGCGCCTGAGGCACCGGGACTCGTGGCTCACCGGCTGCGGTGACGCCTCAGGGCGAGAAGTTGACCGCGGTAAAGCCCCAGGTCTCGGCCAGCCAGCGCGGCACGAAGTCGTCCAGTGCCTGCTCGAGCGGCGTGCCGACCGCGTCATCGACGACCCACCACGACACGACGGCGTCGGCATGCGGCGGGGAGTCCGCATCTGGTGGATCGATGTAGATGCAGCCAAGCAGCTCGCTTTCTCGCTCATCGAGGACGGCGTAGTTGAACGCCTCGTGGGCGGCGATCTCCGCCTCGTGGCGCGCCAGATCGACCCTGTCCTGAGCCTGACTCATCGTGTACGGCGGCCATCCCCACGCCTCCCCGTACCTCGCCCACAGCCGCTCACGCGAACCCATGACGGCGGGATAGTCGATGTCGACGTCGTCAGCCCGGATCGGCCGCAGATGGTGACCCGTCGGCAGCTCCACGCGCACGGGATGCTCGAAGTCGTTCGCGAGCCACGCCATCGTCCGACAACCTTCCGGCGCGGGTGCTCTACACAGCGCGGTTGATGCGACGGTCCGCCATCACGGCGCCGGTCCAATCGAACCGCTGCAGCTCCGTCACGTGACCGCGGCGCCGCGCCTCGACGATGATGCCCCACGGCTTCTGATGCACGCGCACCTCGGCCCGCGGGTGACGGCGGCGCAGCAACACGATCTCGCGCATCTGCCGCATGGTGAGCTGGGGTGCCATGACATCAGGCTGCCAGCGCTTGGTAAGAGCCGACCAATGCCGAGCTGAGGGTTTCGTAAGCGCCAAGGCCGGAGGTGTGGCGAATATGTGTCGCCCCGCGTGCACGATTCGACACACCTCGTCACCCGCAGCGCTCGCGGAGCGCCTCGGCGACGGCGGCGGCATCGTCCGCCGACACGAGCAGTCGCCCGAACGCGGCTTCGCGCAGCCGGATGATGACGGCGGGCCGGCGACGGTAGAGCGCCGCGAAGTCCTTCCCACCGCGGTAGCGCCACGTGCCGAGCGCGATCACCCGCGGCAGGCCGGTCCCCGGCGCACGCAGACCGCGCAGCTCAGCGAATGGCTGCTCGCTGACCGACGCGTCATCCACGCTGGAGAGCGCCACGCGGACGTCGCCGTGCAGCGCGCCGGCCTTCTCCCAGCGCGACAAGGCGACGACGAGCTCGCCGTCCTCGACACGCAGCATGGCCATCGTGCGATGAGGGGCGGGCCGGCGGGCCTACAGTCCGCCGTGCAGCGGGTTGTGCCGCGGCCCCGGATTGTCGCGCGGGGGTTCCTCGGCGCCGCGCTCCTCCGTCGCGACCGGCTTGACCGGCGCTGGCATGCCGGGCAGCTTCAGTTTCAGCGTGCGGCCGTCCTTCAGCTTCAGCTCGTGGGGCTTGGGATTCAGCGGCTCGCCGGGAATCGGGCTCATGGGGCGAGCGTACCCCCGCTGGCAAGGCCACCGATAAAGACGGTCACGGACGCGCGGCGGACGGGCGGGCCGTGCAATAGCGTCCGCCGCGATGCCCGCCACCGGTGACGAGCTCGGCCAGCGTCTGCGCGACGGCGATCTGTCGGCCGGGCCGGCGGTCCTCAACCTCGTCGAGAACCGCGCCCCCGAGCAGCGCGACGCGATCGCCGCGCTGCTGCACGCGGTCTCGCCCGCGATGCTCGGCGGCGAGACGCCGGCGCACATCATCGGCGTCACCGGCCCGCCCGGCTCCGGCAAGTCGACGCTGCTGTCCCAGCTCGTCGCCGCCTGGCGCGCGCGCGAGCGCAGCATCGCGGTGCTCGCCGTCGACCCCTCCTCCAAGCGCTCGGGCGGGGCGCTGCTCGGCGACCGCGCGCGGATCACCGTCGACCCGCACGACGCCCAGATCTTCATCCGCTCGATGGCGGCCGCCGGACGGCTCGGCGGCCTCGCTCCCGCCACCCGCGCCGCGGCCCACGCGCTCGCCGCCGCGTTCGATGTCGTCGTCATCGAGACGGTCGGTGTCGGGCAGTCAGAGACCGAGGTCGCCGAGGTAGCCGATAGCGTCGCGGTCGTGGTGCAACCCGGCGGCGGCGATGTCCTGCAGTTCCTGAAGTCCGGGATCATGGAGATCCCGGACGTGCTGGTCGTCACGAAGGCCGACCTCGGGCAGGTCGCACTGCGTTCGCGGCGCGACCTCAACGCCGCCCTCCGCTCGCTCGGCGTCAAGGAGACGAAGGTCGTCGCGGTCAGCTCGCTCGCCCCGCCGACCGGCTTCGACGAGCTCGTCGCGGCACTCGACGAGCACCGTGCGCGGCTCGACCTTCCGGCGCGGCGACTGCAGGCCCGCCGCGCCAGCGCGCTGGCCGACTTCGTCGCCGAGCACGGCGAGCGCGGGCTGCGCGCCGTCGGCGGCCGGCGCAGCGCGCTGAAGCGGCTCGCCGAGCAGGACACCGCGCTGGACGTCCCGGCGCTTACGCGCGCGTTGGAGGCGGCCACATGATCGGCAGGCGCACCTTGCTCGTCGATCTCGCGCTCATGATCGGTGCCTTCGCCGTCGCCACGATCGTCGCCGAGCTCGCCGGCGCGGCCAACCTCGGCACCGCGATGTCGTTCGGCCTGATCGCCTTCGCGCTGGTCGCCGTCTTCGTGATGCTCAGGCGCTGACGCCGCGCCCGCTACGGCGATTGCAGCGTCGCGCCGGGCTCCGACAGAGACGCGACGCGCCAGCCGCCGTTCTCCTTGATGAGCCGCACGAGGTCTGTGGAGGGCACCTCGCCGCCGGCCGTCGAGCGCACGCGGGCCAGCGCCTGATCGCCGTTGACCTCGACGCCGAGCACCTCCAGGCGCGGGTTCTGACGATCATCCAGGCCCGTGCGCAGCGCGACCTCGCAGGGTAGCCCGGCGGCGCGCACGCGGTCGACGAGATCCTTGGAGTACAGGTCGTCGCAGATCGTCTGGTAGTCCTTGTCACGCGTCGCCGCCGCATAGTTGTCCAGCGTCTCGCTGACCGCTTTGCTGTCGTTCGGGCCCGGTCGCAGGGCGAGCACGGCTACGACGACGCCGACGCCGATCACGGCGAACAGCGCGATCCGCGGCTTGCCACGCAGGCGCGCGAGCTTCTGAAACGGCTTGCCGAGAACGCGCAGGAATCGCAGCGGACGCAGCAGCTTGAGCAAGAGCCGGCCGATCGCGCGAAACGGCGCGCCGACGACGGAGGCGACCTTCTTCATTGGCGCGGCAGCCTAGTGGATGCGCCCAGGTCGGCCCGCTCGCAGGCTTCATTCATCCGTAATGCCCATCTGGGAGAACTGAAGGTCAGACGATGACCCTCCTGCTCGCCTTCGCCTTTCTCGCCGGCGCCGCCACCGCGATCACGCCCTGCGTGCTGCCGGTTCTGCCCGCGCTGCTGTCGGCGAGCGGCACCGGCGGGCGACGGCGGCCGATCGGGATCGTCTGCGGCCTGACCCTGACGCATGTCGTCACGATCGTCGGCATCGCCTCGGTCGTCGACGGCGTCGGCGTCGGCGACGGCGTGCTGCGGACCGTGTCGATCTTCGTCCTCGCGCTGTTCGGGGTCACGCTGCTCGTCCCACGCGCCGCCCACTGGCTCCAGCTGCGGCTGACGTTTCTACAACGGCTCGCGCCGCGTGGCGACGCCGACGGCTTCTGGACCGGGCTGCCGGTCGGTGGCGCGCTGGGCTTCGTCTACGCGCCCTGCGCCGGGCCGATCCTCGCCGCCGTCATCTCGGTGAGCGCGTCGTCGGGCACGACCGCGAAGATCGTCGCGGTGGCGATTGCCTACGGGCTCGGCTCGGCGATCGTGCTGCTCGCGCTCGCCCTCGGCGGACGGCGGCTGATCGAGCGTGTGCGCCGGCGCGGCCGCGGCGGCGGGCTGCAGCGCGGATTCGGCGCCGTGATGGTGCTGACCGCCGCGCTCATGTTCACGAGCGTCGACCTGCGCTTCCAAGAGGCGCTGGCCGACCACTTCCCGTCGTTTCTGACCAACCCGACGGGCGGGCTGGAGAAGAGCGCCGCCGTCAAGGGCGAGCTCGCCGGCCTGCGCGGCAAGCCCAAGTTCGACGACGAGGTCGCCGCCATCCACAGGACGACCACCGGCGACGCCGCGCTGCCCGGCGTGCAGACGCCCGAGCTGCCGGTGCTCGGCGACGCACCCGAGCTCGCCAAGCCCGGCCACTGGTTCAACACCCAGCCGCTGACGATGGCCGGGCTGCGCGGGCGCGTCGTGCTGATCGACTTCTGGACCTACACCTGCATCAACTGCATCCGCACGCTGCCCTACATCAAGTCCTGGGACGCGCATTACCGGGCCAAGGGGCTGACGATCGTCGGCGTCCACACGCCCGAGTTCCCGTTCGAGAGGAAGCAATCCAACGTCGGCGCCGCGCTCAAGCGCCAGTCGATCTCCTACCCCGTCGTCCAGGACAACGACTACGGGACCTGGAACGCGTTCGGCAACCAGTACTGGCCGGCGAAGTACCTCATCGACGCCAAGGGCCAGGTCCGCTACGTCCACTTCGGCGAAGGCTCCTACAAGGAGACCGAGGCGGCGATCCGGGCGCTGCTCGCCGAGGCCGGTGACCGCGACCTCGGCGCCGCCGCCCAGCCGCAGGGCAGGATCGAGACGGTCGGCCACCGCGCCACGCCCGAGACGTACCTCGGCACGGCCCGCGCGCAGAGCTTCTCGCCGGTCGGTCCGCAGGACGGCGTGCACGACTACCGGGCCGCCGCGCCCGAGTCCCTGCAGCAGAGCGTCTTCAGCCTCGGCGGGCGCTGGGACATCGACCGCGAGTCCGCGCGTGCCGTGCTGGGCGCGACGATCACGGCGCGCGTCGTCGGCAAGGCCGTCTACCTCGTGCTCTCCTCCGAGGGCGACCGTCCGCGTCGCGTGCGCGTCGAGCTCGACGGCCGGCCGATCCGCGCGCGCGACGCCGGCAGCGACGTCGACGGTGGCATCGTGACCGTGCGCGGCCAGCGTCTCTACAGCCTCGTCAAGCTCGCCGATCTCGGCGAGCACGTGCTCACGCTGCGCCTGGACTCCGGAGTGAGCGGCTACGCGTTCACGTTCGGATAGCACACCGCCCCGAGACCCGAAACCCAGCTACTACCATGGCCGCGCATGGAGGCAAACGAAGCCCGTTCGTGGCTGCGCTGCTATCGCTGCTGGTCGACGGACCTCGAAGTTCAGGTGCACTACGAGGGGATCCACAAGATCGACCCTGAGACGGGCGAGCGCGCGGAACCGGTCGACGAGCTGCAGGAGGCCGTCGTGCAGTGCCTGGAGTGCATGCACGATCAGCCCCACCTCGGCTTTCACAATGGCCGCGTCGAGCCGATCGAGGACCGCTGGGAGCGGATGATCGCCGGCACCCCGTGGGTCGCCTCCTGCACGGTCACCGTCGATGCCGACGAGGTCGAGACCTGCTCGGGGCCGGAGGCCGGCGACGCGCTGTCCTACGCGGCGTTCGGCGACCACGGCACGCGCGAGTTCTTCACCCATGTGCGCTTCCACAAGCACGACGGCGACAAGATCGTCGTGCACCTGCTCGTCGAGCTCTACGCCCGCTCGCTGGACGAGGCGACCGGCGTGCTCGAGGAGGCCGCGCGCGGCGCGCTGGCGATCACCTCGCTGGCCGAGGAGTCGCGCCCGCCGGCCGCGACCGGCGAAGAGCGCCACTGAACTTCTGACCGAGGCGCCGCCGGGGCTGCACATCGCCCCGAGATCCTGATATGACTTCGGCGACCCTAATTAGGGTCGCCGAACTACAATTGGGAGGTCGGAAAAGTGCCGAAATACAGGATCTTGGCGGCGGTTGCGCTGCTCGCGTTGAGCCTCAGCGCCTGCGGCTCCGACGACGCCGTTGGCGCGAAGACGATCGATGTCGCGCTGACCGACGCCGGCTGCTCGCCCGCGACGATCAAGGCGGCGCCGGGCTCGACCACGTTCGCCGTGACGAACTCCGGCACGTCGAAGGTCAGCGAGTTCGAGATCCTCAACGGCAACCGGATCCTCGGCGAGGTCGAGAACATCGTCGCCGGCCTCGACGGCCAGTTCACGCTGAACCTCAAGCCGGGCGAGTACACAACCGCCTGCCCGGGCGGCTCCACCTCGGCGACGGGCGTGCTGACCGTGACGGGCGCCGCGCCCGCGCAGGCGGCCGACGCGCAGCTGACCGCCGCCACCCGCGGATACACGAGCTACGTCGAGACCCAGGCGGCCGACCTGAAGAAGCGCGTCGCCGCCTTCGCCGCCGCCATCAAGGCCGGCGACGTCGCCCAGGCCAAGTCGCTGTTCGCCTCTGCACGCGCGCCGTACGAGACGATCGAGCCCGTCGCGGAGAGCTTTGGCAACCTCGATCCCGAGATCGACGCGCGCGTCAACGACGTCGCCAAGGGCGATCGCTGGACGGGCTTTCACCGCATCGAGCAGGGCCTCTGGGAGAAGAGCTCGACGGCGGGGCTGGCGACGTTCGCCGACAAGCTCGTCAAGGACGTCGATGAGCTCGTCGGCAAGGTGAAGGGCCTGAAGTTCGAGCCCGAGGAGCTCGCCAACGGCGCCACGGGCCTGCTCGGCGAGGTCTCCAAGTCGAAGATCACCGGCGAGGAGGACCGCTACTCGCACACCGACCTGTCGGACTTCGAGGCCAACGTGCTCGGCTCGCAGGCGGCGTTCGGCCTGCTCGTGCCGTCGCTGCGCAAGCACGACGCGGCGCTCGTGACGACGATCCAGAAGCGCTTCAAGTCGGTCCTCGCCGGCCTGGAGCCTTACCGCAGCGGGCGCGGCTTCGTCTCCTACGACAAGGTTGGCCAGGCCGACCGGCGCAAGCTCAGCCAGCTCGTCGACGCGCTCGCCGAGCCGCTGTCGCGCGTCGCCGGGAAGCTGCGCGGCGGATGCGCCAGCTCAGCCGCCGCGGCTTTCTGACCGCCGCCGGGGGCGCCGCCGTCGGCGCGACCGCGGGTGGCACGATCCTGCTGCGCGACGGCAACGACTCGAGCGCGTCGGAGCCGGAGTCCTACACCGGGCAGGTTCCCTACGACGGCGAGCACCAGGCCGGGATCATCACCGCCGCGCAGGACCGGCTGCACTTCGCGGCCTTCGACGTCATGCCCGATACGACCCGCGAGGACCTGCGAGCCATGCTTGTCGCATGGACGGCGGCGTCGCGGCGGCTGTCCGGCGGGCTGCCGGCCGAGCCCGCTGCCGGCACGCCCGCCGCGCCGCCGGCGGACACCGGTGAGGCCGACGGCCTGCCCGCCGGACGACTGACGATCACGATTGGCTTCGGCCCGACGCTGTTCTCCCACCGCGGCCGCGACCGCTTCGGGATCGCCGCCCAGCGCCCGACGCTGCTGCGCGAGCTGCCCGCGCTGCCCGGCGACGAGCTCGAGCCGGAGCGCTCCGGCGGTGATCTCTGCGTCCAAGCCTGCGCCGACGATCCCGTCGTCGCCTTCCACGCCGTGCGCAACCTCGCGCGGATCGGCCGCGGCACGGTCGTCATGCGCTGGTCACAGCTCGGCTTCGGCCGCACGTCGAGCACGAGCAGCGCGCAGGAGACGCCGCGCAACCTCATGGGCTTCAAGGACGGCACGAGCAACATCACCGCCGAGCAGCCCGAGTCGCTCGCCAAGCACGTCTGGACGGCCGCGCGCGACGGCAACCCGCCCTGGATGGCGGGCGGGTCCTACCTCGTCACGCGCCGCATCCGGATGCTCATCGAGGTCTGGGACCGCGCCTCGCTGACCGATCAGGAGGCGACGATCGGGCGCGTGAAGGCCAGCGGCGCGCCGCTCACCGGCACGACCGAGCACGAGCCGCTGGATCTCAAGGCCGGCGGCGCGGCGGACCCGGTCATCCCGCTCGACGCCCACGTCCGGCTGGCGGCACCGGCGACGAACCGCAACGCCCGCATGCTGCGCCGCGGCTACTCCTTCACCGACGGTTTTGACCCCGAGCTCGGCCAGCTCGACGCCGGCCTGTTCTTCATCGCCTACATGAACGACCCGGCGGCGTTCGTCACCGTGCAGAACCAGCTCGGTTCGCGCGACTCGCTCAACGAGTACATCAAGCACGTATCGAGCGCAGTGTTCGCCGTGCCGGGGGGGACGGGCCGCGGCGCTCCGCTCGCCGCCGGCCTGTTTGGCTGACTTACGGCTGCGGTGCGAGCGGGTCGATCTGCGGCGCCAGCGGGTCGCCATCGCGCTCGGCGGCCGGTAGCCGGCTGGCCGGCACGCCAGTGACGACGTCCTCGTCGACGACGGTCTCGCGCACCGACGTCCAGTAGAAGCCCAACGACGCGGCTACCGCGCAGGCTAGGAAGGTGCCCCGCAGCCACGGCCGCAGGTCCGCCCGTGCCTTGCCGAGGCGCCCGAAGAGCATGCTGCAGGCGACGAACCACAGGACGCCGAGCACGATTGCGCTCCAGTAGCCCGGCGCGACGACGCCCGACCAGAACCACAGCCCGGCGGCGAGTGTCAGCACGACGACGGGCGGTGCGAGCAGGTTGGGCGCGAGCCTCACGAGCGCGAGAGGTTCGCCCGCGCCAGCGTCTGCGTGAACGGAACGCACCAGAAGATCACGCTGCGGTAGCGGCGCAGGTCGACGCTCGCGGGGATCCTGTACTGCTGGTTGCCCCGGCTGCCCTTGAGCTTGCCGAGGTCCTTGTAGTCCCTGCGCACGTCGCGGTCGCGCTTGACGCGGCGCGGCACGAGGTAGACGCGCACGTTCGGTCCGGGGGCGATCCGGAAGCCGCGCAGCGTGAGGATGCGCTTGCGGCCGGACAGGACGACGGCCGCCTTGCCCTTGGCGGCGTGGCCGACCGAGCGTACGGTGCCGTGCAGCAGCTCGACGGACTTCGCCTTCGGCTTGGCCGATCCCTCGGCGGCGGGAAGCGCGAACGAGGCCGATGCCGCGAGCAGCGCGGTGACAAGAACGCGGCGCATGAGCCGTCGTCAACGCTACGCCGCGGGTGTTACGACACCCTTACGGATAGATGCCGCGCATCCTCGCGGCCTGCGAGACGCGCTCGATCGCCACCGACAGCGCGGCCAGGCGCCAGTCGCAGTCCAGCCGCTCGGCGGCGTCGATGACGCGGCCGAACGCCGCGCGCAGCTGACGGCGCAGGCGCTCCTGGACATCGAGCTCGTCCCACGAGTAGCGCTGGTGATCCTGCACCCACTCGAAGTAGGAGACGGTCACGCCGCCGGCGTTGGCGAGCACGTCGGGCACGACAAGGATGCCGCGGTTGCGCAGGATCACCTCCGCGTCGGGCGTGGTCGGCCCGTTGGCGGCCTCGACGACGAGCTGGCAGCGCAGCCGGTCGGCGTTCTCCTCGGTGATCTGCTGCTCGCGAGCGGCGGGGATCACGATCTCGCACGGCAGCTCGAGCACGTCAGCGGGGCCGACGTGGTTTGCCTCGGGATAGCCGACCAGGGCTCCGTGCTGCTCCATCCAGCGCAGGACGGCGGGAATGTCGAGCCCGTCGTCGTCGACGATCCCGCCGCTCGCATCGGACACGGCGATCACGCGCGCGCCGATCGCGTGCAGCTCCTTGGCGGCGACCGAGCCGACGTTGCCGAAGCCCTGGATCGCGACCCGCGCCTCGCGCAGGTCCAGGCCGATGCGCTCGCAGACGGCCTCGGTGACGTAGACGACGCCGAGGCCGGTCGCCTCGCGGCGGCCGGTCGTGCCGCCGAGCACGACGGGCTTGCCGGTCACGATCTCAAACACCGAGTGGCCCATCATCTGCGAGTAGGTGTCCATGAACCAGGCCATCTCGCGCTCGCTCGTGCCCATGTCCGGAGCCGGGATGTCGCGGTCGGGCCCGATCACCGGGATCAGCTCGGCCGCGTAGCGGCGCGTGATCCGCTCCAGCTCGGCAACGCTGTGGTCGCCGGGCGTGCAGCGCACG
>JBBSQG010000061.1:0-11004 GCA_038258125.1 Solirubrobacterales bacterium | reverse complement strand
CTAGTCTCAAGGATCGTGGACAGGGCAGACAAGGCGCGCCTCGACGGCGAGTTCACCGAGCTCTACAAGGCGCATCTGCGCGACGTCTACAGCTACGCCTACTACCGGGTCGGCAACCACCACGACGCCGAGGACCTCACCGAGCAGACGTTCCTGCAGGCCTACCGCCACTTCGAGCGCGCGCAGGCGGAGTCCGACGGCCGGCCGCTGCGCCCTTGGCTGATCCGGATCGCCCACAACCTCGCCGCCAACCTCTACCGCGACCGCTCGCGGCGACCGCAGACGCCGCTGGACGACACGACGATGCTCAGCGCGATGCACACGACCGAGGATCTCGTCGAGGGGCGCGATGAGCTGGCGCGGATCATCACGGGCATCCGTCAGCTGCCCGACGAGCGCCGCGAGGCGCTCATCATGCGCTTCGCGCTGGGGATGGACAACCGCGAGATCGCACGCGCGATGGGCAAGACCGACGGGGCCACGAAGGTCCTCCTGCACCGGGCCGTCAAGCAACTCGAAGGGATCGTGACGCCGGTATGAGCCCGGAGGCCGCACACTTGGACTTCGAGCGGATGCTGCGCCAGGCGCTGGCGCCGGTCGATCCGCCCGAGTCGCTCAAGACGCGCGTCGAGACGACGCTGCAGGAGCTCACCGACGCCGCCGTCGACGAGCTCGAGGGCTGGGAGCTGTCGGCGATGCGCGACCCGCGCAACTGGGTGCGGCCGGCCGCCGCGGCGGTCGTCGGCGCGTCGGCGGGGACGGCGCTCGTCGTCCTGCGTGTGCGCCAGCAGCAGCGCCGCCGCGCGGCCCAGTCGCGTAGCCCGCTGGACCTCGCCGCGCGCACCCTGCGGGCCGCCGCCGGCGAGGCTCGCAAGCTGGCTCGCCAGGACTGATCCGCGCCCGCGGCGGCAGCGTAGTTCCTGACACATGGCTCGCCTGCGCAAGAACGCCCAACACAGCCCGACCGAGATCCGCGATCTCGCCGACGAGGACCTCATGCAGCTCGTCCGCCGCGGCGAGGCCGCCGCCTTCGAGGTCGTCTACGAGCGCCACTCCAGCGCGGCCTTCTCGCTCGCCTACCGGATGTGTGGGACGCGGGCCGCGGCCGAGGACGTCGTGCAGGAGGCCTTCCTCTCGCTCTGGCGCAGCGGCGCTCGTTACGACCGCGCCCGCGGCTCGGTGCGCACCTGGGTGCTGGGGATCGTCCACAACCGCGCGATCGACTCGCTGCGCCGCTCGGTCGTCCACGACCGCAAGCGGGCCAGCGACGAGGGCATCGAGGAGCGCTTCGAGGCCCGCGAGCGCACCGACGTCGAGGTCGCCCGGCTCGACGAGGCGGCGGAGATCCGCCAGGCGCTGACGACGCTGCCGACCGAGCAGTCGCGCGTCATCGAGCTTGCCTATTTCGGCGGTTTCACGCAGAGTGAGATCGCGGACATGATCGATACCCCGATTGGCACGGTGAAGGGCCGCATGCGACTTGGCCTGGAGAAGATGCGCGCACAGCTCGGCGGATTGCGCGAGGTGACGACGTGATGGTCGACGCCTGTCCCCGGATCGACGACGCCGCCAGCTACGTCCTGCGGGCGATGCCCGACGGCGAGTGGGAGCAATACGCCGCCCACGCAGCGCAGTGCACGATCTGCACCGCGAAGATCGCCGAGTTCGGCTCCGTGTCCCACGCCCTGCTCAACGGGGTCCCGCAGCTCGAGGCGCCACCGGAGATCCGCTCGCGCGTCATGTCCGTCGTGCACGCCGAGTCCGAGCTCCTGCAGGCCGCCGGCGCGATGGCCGACCGGCCGATCGCGCGCGAGTCCGCGCGTCGCTTCAGCCCGCTGCGCCTGCGCCCGTGGCCGGCCGCCGTGCTCGCGTCGTCGCTGCTTGCGCTCGGCATCGGCGGCGGGGCGCTGCTCGTCGGCACCGGCGATGACGGCGCCGCGTCGCGCACGCTCGCCTGCGCCGACGCGCCGGACGGATCGTCATGTCAGGTGCGCGTGAGCGGCGATAGCGCCAAGCTCGTCGTCGCCGGCCTGACGACGCCGCCTGAGGGTCGCGCCTACCAGGTGTGGCGGAGCCGCGGCGATGGCACGACGCCGGAGGCGACGGAGGCACTCTTCTCGGTGCGCAAGGGCCGTGCATCGGTCGCCGTGCCGGGCGATCTGCGCGGCGTCGAGCAGGTGCTCGTGACCGACGAGCCGCCCGGCGGCAGCGAGGCGCCGACCGGCGACCTCGTCATCGCCGCGAACCTCTCCTAGCCGCGCTCGCCCGGGTCGGCCGGGTACGGCTGGTAGCTTGGATCGCCCCGTGGAAGCTTCGACCACAACGACGTGCTATCGCCATCCCTCGCGTGAGACGGGGGTGTCGTGCTCGTCCTGCGGGCGGCCGATCTGCCCCGACTGCATGACATCGACGCCGGTCGGCATGCGCTGCCCGGAGTGCTCGCGCCAGAAGACGAAGGTCCGCACGGCGGCGACCATCCGGCGCGACCCGCAGCTCGCCTACGTCCTGATCGCGATCAACGTCATCGCCTTCATCGCGATGTCGGCGGGTGGCGGCGGGCTGAACGGCCGCGGCGGCGAGGTCTACAACAACGGCGCGCTGTACGGCCCGCTCGTCGCCGACGGCGAGTGGTGGCGGATCGTGACCGCGGGCTTCCTGCACGCCGGCCTGCTGCACCTCGCGTTCAACATGTACTTCCTCTGGTTTCTCGGCAACCTGCTCGAGCCGGAGATCGGCCGGCTGCGCTTCGGGCTCATCTACGTCGTCTCGCTGCTGGGGGGCTCGCTCGGCGCGCTCGTGATCTCGCCCGACGCTGTGACGGTCGGCGCCTCGGGAGCGGTCTTCGGCCTGATGGGCGCGGCGATCCTCGCGCTGCGCGCGCGCGGCATCGACCCCATGCAGTCGGGCCTCGGCGTGACGCTGCTGCTCAACCTCGGGATCACGTTCGTGATCCCGAACATCTCGAGCGGCGGCCACATCGGCGGGCTGATCGCGGGTGGGATCGTCGGCTATCTCATGTTCGAGATCGCCGACCGGCGCCGCCTGGCGATGACGCCGGTGGTCGGCGTCTGTGTCGCGCTCGCCGTGGCGCTGGCCGTCGGCTGCGTTGCAGTCGCGTCGAGCGCGGCGAACATCTGACCCGGGCCTCGGCGCGCCGTCGCGGCCGGGATCGTCGTCCCTACCGCTGCATGGCAGCTTGCAGAATGCCGCGAAGTGCGTGATTTGCAGTACAAACGCGCTCGGCCGTGTGCGCACTCGCCCCCCATGCCGACCCGACCGCCGGCGCCGCTGCGAGCCGGGTGCTCGGCTGCGAGCGCGTCGAGGTCGGCACGCTCTCGGTCCTGCTGCGGGTGACGGTCGCGCTCGAGGGCCTCGCGCCGAACCGCGCGGCCGGCGCACGGCTCGTGGTGCGCGACCACGGACAGGAGCGTCGCCAGCGCGCGCTGCCCGGCCCGGTGCCGACGCAGGCGGCGGTGCTGTCGCTCGGCTTCGCGCTGGCGCCGCACGCCACGGCCGTCGCGCTGGAGGTCGAGGGCCGGCGCCTGACGCTGCCCGTGCCGCGGGTGCGCCCGCTCGGCGCGCCCGCCTCGCTGGCCGAGCGACTCGCCGCGCCCAACGGCCGCGCGCTCGTCGCGGGCAGCGCGCCGGCGAGCGTCGAGCGGCGGTCGCTCGCCAACGCCCTGCACGCCGCCGAGGCGCAGCTGCGCGTGACCCACGCGGGCCTGGCGGCGGCCCGCGCGACGACCGCGAGGATCGAGGCCGAGCGCGATGAGGCGCGGCGGGCGGCCGTGCGGGCTGAGGCGGCGGCGCATGACGCCACCGCGCGCGCCGAGGCGCTGGCGAGCGACGCCCCGGCTTCGCAGCCCGCGCGGCGGCGCCTGACGCGCCGCACCCTGGCCGGCGCGCTCACCGTGTTCGGGACCGGAGCGCTCGTCTTCGGGCTGATCCTTGGCGCGGGCGGGGACGGCGCGGGCCACCGTGGCGTGACCGGCGTGGCCTCCGCCAGCTCGAAGGACGCAAGCGGCGCCGGAGCCGCGGCCGCCGGGCTCGTCGATCCGCTCGCAGGCCGGCTCGGCATCCCCGCCGACTATCTCGCGCTCTACCGCCAGGCGGGCGCGCGCTACGGGCTTGACTGGACGCGCCTGGCGGCGGTCGGCGCCGTCGAGTCCGTCCACGGCCTGGCGCTCGCCGCGGGCGTCACGACGGGCGCCAACCACCGCGGGGCGAGCGGGCCCGCGCAGTTCCTCGCCGCGACCTGGGATCGCTTTGGCGTCGACGGCGACGGCGACGGCGTGCGCGACCCGTACGACCCGGCCGACGCGATCGTCGCGATGGCGAGCTACCTGCGCGCCTCGGGGGCGCCGGAGGACTGGCGCGGCGCGCTGCGCACGTACAACCACTCCGACGTCTACGCGGCGGCGGTGGAGCGGCTGGCGGCCAGCTACCGGCGGGTCGCGGGCTGAGCGCGACTCTTCGGAGCCGGCTCGCGTCGCATCCCCGATGCGGCGATTCGCGGTGACGCCCGCGCCGAGCCTATGCCGGCACGGCCGGTAGCAGCCGGTCGTAGAGCGCCTGGGTGCGTTCGAGCAACCGCTCGGGCGCGACGCGCTCGCGCATCGTGACCGCCGCGGCGGCGCCCAGCCACTCGCGCGCGGCCGGGTCAGCGCGCAGCTCGGCCAGCGCGATGGCGAGCGCCGCGGGATCGCCCGGCGTCACGAGCCGCCCGGTGACGCCGTCGTCGATGATCTCCGGCAGCCCGCCGTGGTCGGCCGCCACGACGCAGCAGCCGGCGGCGGCGGCTTCCAGCGCGGCGTTGGGCAGCGGGTCGGGCTGCGTCGAGGGCACGGCGACGACGTCGGCGGCGCCGTAGACGTTCTCGACATCGGAGCGAAAGCCGGCGAAGCGGACGCGGTCGGTGACGCCGAGCTGGGCGGCGAGCGCGTGCAGGTCGCGCAGGCGCGCCTCCTCGCCAGGCCACGGGTCGCCCGCGACGAGCGCGATCGCGTCGTCGCCGTGAAGCTGCGCCAGTGCGCGGATCAGCACGTCCTGGCCCTTCCAAGTCGAGATGCGGCCGAGGATCGTGACGACGAACGCATCCGCCGGCAGGCCGAGCGCCGCGCGCGCGACGTCGCGGTCGGCGCGCGACGGGATCAACGGCAGCCCGTCGTGCAGCACGAGCGCCTTCTCGGTGTCACCCAGCTGCACGCGCGTCGCGGCCGACACGCACGGCAGCGCGTCGGCGCTGGCCAGCAGCCGCCGGTAAGCCGGCCAGTAGCGCTCAAAGCCCGTGTAGATCTCGCGCAGGTGCCAGACGTGCGGAATCCGCGCCACGCGGCTCGCGGCGCTGCCGCCGAGCGTCACCGACGTGTTCGTGTGGATCAGCGCCACGCCGCGCGCACGGCACAGCCGCGCCAGGCCGCCCGCGTCGCGCGCCAGCGCCCCGCCGATCCGCACCAGCCCGCCCGGCGACATCGACGCGCGCCGCATCACCGCCAGCGGCCGCACGAGCACCTCGACGCCCGCCGCCGTCAGGTCCTCGCGCAGCTCGCCGTCCATGGCGAGCACGACGAGCGGACGGTAGCGCGCCGGGTCCAGCCCGCTCGCCAGCAGCGCGAGCTGGCGGTCGGCGCCGTAGCGCCCCGCCGACGAATGCAGGAACAGGACCGTGCGGGGACCCGCGGGCGCCAACGAGCTCGTTACAGCTCCACGGGCAGCGCCTCGGCCGGCGCATGCGGCACGCGGTCGGGATGCAGGATGTGGGCGAGCAGCTCGAGGCCGTCGACGAGCCGGGGCCCCGGCCGCGAGAAGTACGCCGACGCGTTGACCGCCACGACCTGATCGGCCCCGAGCCCGCGCAGCGGCTCGGCGAACCCCTCCGCCTCGACGAGCGCGCGCGCCGCGTCGTAACCGCACGGCATGACGATGACGATCTCCGGCTGCGCCGCCGCGACCTCCTCCCACGTCGCCTGGCGCGAGGGCTCGCCGGAGAAGCCGAGCACGTCCTCGCCGCCCGCCATCTCAATGAGCTGCGGCGTCCAATGGCCGGCCACGAAGACCGGGTCCATCCACTCCAGCGCGGCGACGCGCGGCCGCGGCGCGCCCCGGACCGCAAGCCGGATGATGTCCGCGCGTCGCGCGGTGCGGGCGATGAGGTCCAGCGCCGCGTCCTTGGCGTCCGTCGCCTGGGCGATCGTGCGCACGTCGCCGACCGTCTCGCCGTACGTCGTCGGATCGAGCGAGATGACGCGCGGCGGGCCGGGGAGCGTCTGCGCCAGCGCCTGCACCTCCTCGACGGAGACCGCGCAGACATGGCACAGCGCCTGCGTGACGACGAGGTCGGGCTCCAGCTCGCGCACGAGATCCTCGTCGAGCGCGTAGATCGACTCGCCCGCGGCCGTTCGTTCCCGCACCGCAGCATCGATCTCGCCCGGCGAAAGGCCCGCCTGGAGCACGTCGCGCGTGACCTGGGGGAGGTCCCGCGCGGCATCCGGGTAGTCGCACTCGTGGGTGACGCCGACGACCTGGTCGCCGAGCCCCAGGGCGAACAGCAGCTCGGTAGCGTGTGGCACGAGGCTCACGATTCTCACGACAGGGGAGAGCGTATGGCACGGCTGAGCGATTCCGAGATCGACGAGCGGCTGGCGAGCTCGGACTGGCAGCGCGACGGCGACAGCATTGTCCGCGACGTCGAGTGCGACGGCTTCACGGGTGCGATGGCGCTCGCCAACGGCGTCGCCGACGCGGCCAACGCGGCCAACCACCACCCCGACATCCTCGTCCACGGCTACAAGCACCTGCGGCTCACCCTGTCGACGCATTCGGAGGGCGGGGTCACCGACAACGACTTCGGCCTCGCTCAGACGATCGACGGCCTGATCGCCGGCGCGGACCACGCGTAGGCGCATTGCGCCGACAGGCGCGTGGGAGCGCCCGCTCGGCTGCTACGCTCGCAACCGCAGCGTCAATGAACGACGAACGCCCTCGAAGTCGCGGCCCACACCCTAGGCCCGGCACCACCTCCCGAGCCTCTTGACCGCGCTCCTACTCAGCGCGGTCATCGTGCTGATCTTCGCCAACGGCTTCTTCGTCGCGGCCGAGTTCGCGCTCGTACGCGCCAAGCGCGCCAAGCTCGAGGAGATGGCCTCCGAGGGCGACCGCCGCGCGGCCCTCGTCGTCAAGCAGCTCGGCGATCTCAGCGAGTACCTGTCGGCCTGCCAGTTCGGCATCACGCTCGCCTCGCTGGGCATCGGCTTCCTCGGCGAGCCCGCGATCGCCGACCTGCTCGAGCCGTCGCTGGAGGGCTTCGCGCACGCCGCCGCCGCGCCGATCGCGATCGCGATCGCCTACATCCTCGTGACGGCCGGCCACATCACCGCCGGCGAGCAGGTGCCGAAGATCTACGCGATCGTGAACGCCGAGAAGGCCGCGCGCTGGTGCGCGCGCCCGCTGGACGTCTTCAACATCGTCATGCGGCCGTTCATCCATGTGCTCAACAAGGCGTCCAGCGCGCTGCTGCGCCCGCTCGGGATCAAGGGCGACGCCTCCTTCGAGGAGGGTTCGAGCCCCGAGGAGGTCCGCGCGATCATCGCCCAGGCGCACGCCGGCGGCCATCTCGACCCTGGCGAGGCGGGCATGCTGACGGGCGTCTTTCATCTCCACGAGCAGCAGGCGCGTCAGGTCATGACGCCGATCCCGGCCGTCGTGACGGTCGACGCCTCCGAGGACGTCGGCACCGCGCTGCGGCGCTGCATCTCGACCGGCCACACGCGGCTGCCCGTGACCGAGGACCACAACCCCGACAAGGTTCAGGGTGTCGTGCACTCCAACTCGCTCGCGCGGATCCTCATGGCCGAGGGCGCCGGTGCGGAGATCGTGGCGGCGGTCAAGCCGGCGACGATCGTGCCCGAGACCAAACCGCTGGACGACCTGCTCGCCGATCTGCAGCGCAACCGCTCGACGATGGCCGTCGTCATCGACGAGTACGGCCGCGTGGCGGGGATCGTCACCGTCGAGGACATCATCGAGGAGATCGTCGGCGAGATCGACGACGAGACCGACCCGACCGGCGGCGACGTGCGCCAGCTCGCCAACGGCGACTGGTACGTGCGCGGCCACGTGGCGATCACCGACCTCGCCGACTACGGCCTCAAGCTGCCCGTCGACTCCGATGCCTACAACTCGATCGGCGGCTTCGTCTTCGCGCGGCTCGGGCGGCTGCCCAAGCGCGGCGACTCCGTGACCGCCAACGGCTACTCGATCCGGGTCGAATCCGTGCGCGAGAACCGCATCGAGGCCGTCCGCATCCGCGAGCGGCGCGCGCAGCCCGCCGCGCGGGAGCCGCAGAGCGCGTAGCGCCGGCCGCGGTTGGCGCAAGTCTCGCCGCGGCGCTGCGTTGTCAGCGGTACGGCCTCGCCCGTGGGAAGGCGGGGTTCGGAAGGTGGACCGGGGTGGGTCCGCCGACTCCAGAGACACGGCGGGCCCGCGCGATGCGGGCCCGTCGTGTGCTTCTGGGAGGAGGCGCGAGGTATGGTCGCGACAGCGATGCTCCCGGCCCAAACTGAAGGTCGCGTAAAAGGCGGCCCTCAGCGCACGTAGAACTCCGGCGGGTACAGCCCGCGGCCGGTCTTGCGCCCCATCGCGCCCTCCGCGCAGAGGTCGCGCAGCAGCTGCGGGACGTTCGCTTCGATCGCGTCGCCGATCGCCACCGAGACATCGAGGCCGATGTAGTCCAGCAGCCCGATCGGCCCCATCGGATGGGCGGCGCCGAGCTGCATGCAGGTATCGATCGAGGCCGGCGGCAGCCCCGTCTGCTGCATGAAGTCCACGGCGCTGAAGAGGTAGGGGACCAGCAGTCGGTTGACGACGAAGCCCGCCAGGTCGGGCACATCGACGGCCTCCTTCTCCAGCTCCGCGCACAGTGCCGCGGCCCGCTCGCGCGTGGCGGCGGTCGCCTCCTCCGGATAGGCGAGCTCGACGAGCTTCATCCGCGGCACGGGGTTGAAGACGTGCAGCCCGACGAAGCGCTCCGGGTGTCCGGACGCCGCCGCCAGCTCGGAGACCGACAGCGACGAGGTCGTCGTGCTGAGCACGACGTCGTCGCCGGCCAGTGCGCCGAGCCGGCCGAGCAGCTCGCTCTTCAGTGCCGTGTCCTCGGAGATCGCCTCGACGACGAACGTCGCGTTGCCGAGCGCGTCGAGCTCGGTCGTGACGGTCACGTTGGCGGCGTCGAAGCCCTCGCCGAGACGCTCGCAGGCCTTCGCGATCGCCTTCGTCGCCCGCGCGGCCGATGCATCGGACCGTGCCCACAGCAGATGTCCCGGCGTCCGCGTCGCGCACGCCGCAAGGCCTGTCGCGATCGCCCCGCTACCCGCGATTCCCAGCTTCTCTCCCATTGCAATCCCCCTGTTGACTCGCCGGTCAGGCGCGTACCTTAGCCTGTCCGCATGAGTGCGCAACGGGGTCGCGAGGTCGTCATCGTCGAGGCGGTTCGGACGCCGATCGGCCGCGGACACCCGGAGAAGGGCTACTACAAGGACACGCATCCCAACGAGCTGCTGGGATCGTGCTTCACGGCGGTCATCGAGCGCGCGGGAATCGACCCCGCCGACGTCGAGGACGTCATCGCCGGCTGCGTGCAGCAGATTGGCGAGCAGTCCTGGAACGTCGCACGCAACGCCTGGCTGCAGGCCGGGCTGCCGATCGAGACCGCCGCGACGACGGTCGACCGCCAGTGCGGCTCCGCGCAGCAGGCCGTGAACTTCGGCGCCGCGCTGATCGCTGCCGGCATCCACGACGTCGTGATCGGCGCGGGCGTCGAGCACATGGGCCACATCCCGATGGGCAGCGGCGTCGGCTTCAGCGAGGGGCGCGGCGGCTCGCCGTGGCCGCCGGAGCTGATGGCCAGGCACGACCTCATCCCGCAGGGCCTGAGCGCCGAGCTGATCGCCGAGCAGTGGGAGATCCCGCGCGCCGAGCTCGACGAGCTCGCCGTGCGCTCGCACCGGCTCGCCCACCAGGCGACGGAGGGGGGCCGCTTCGAGCGCGAGATCATCCCCTTCCAGACCAACGGCGACACGCGCTACGTCGACCAGGGGATCCGGCCCGACACGAACCTCCAGACGCTCGCCCAGCTCAAGCCGGCCTTCAAGCCGGACGGCCGGATCACCGCGGCGACCTCCTCGCAGATCTCCGACGGCGCCGCGGCGGTGCTGCTCATGTCGCGCGCGAAGGCCGATGCGCTCGGCCTCGTGCCGCGCGCCCGGATCGTCGACCAGACGACGGTCGGGGTCGACCCGGTGACGATGCTGACCGGCCCGATCCCGGCGACCCGCAAGCTGCTGGAGCGCAACGGGATGGTGATCGGCGACCTGGACCTGATCGAGATCAACGAGGCCTTCGCCTCGGTCGTGGCCGCCTGGCGGCGTGAGCTGGCGCCCGACATGGATCGCGTCAACGTCAACGGCGGCGCGATCGCGCTCGGCCATCCGCTCGGCTCGACGGGCGCGCGACTGCTGACGACGCTCCTGCACGAGCTCGAGCGATCCGACCGTCAGACCGGACTCGTGACGATGTGCTGCGGCGGCGGGCTGGGCACCGGGACGCTGATCGAGCGGATCTGAAACCCCGGCGGACGGATCGACGAGCCTGCCGCGGCCCGTGCTTGTGGCTGCTCAGGTGCGGGTAACCGGCAGCTACCTGTCCCTGACGCTGTCGATCTACAGAGGAGTTCGTCACATGATTGGAATCCTGATTGCCGTCCTGCTGGCGGCGCTCGTCTACTGGGTGTGTCTCGTGCTCGGCCTGCCGGCGATCGTCGCGATCATCGCCGCCGTGCTCGTCCTTCTCAGCGGCGTCGGCACCGGCGGTTACGGCTACGGAAGGCGCGGCATATAGCCGCACCCTTCGCGGGGTAGCAGCTCCCCGTTCCGCCCTCCCCGAAGCCCGGCGTCGCGCCGGGCTTCGGTGCGTTCAGCCCCAGCGAAAGCCGGTCGCCGACGGCACCGG
>JBBSQG010000060.1:0-11022 GCA_038258125.1 Solirubrobacterales bacterium | reverse complement strand
GCAGGGCCTGGCCTCGCTGCCGCTCGCCGACCGCGCGACGATCGGCAACATGAGCCCGGAGTTCGGCTCGACCTGCGCGATCTTCCCGATCGACGCCGAGACGATCCGCTACCTGGAGTTCTCCGGCCGCCCGCCGGAGCTCATCGCGTTGGTGGAGGCCTACGCGCGCGAGCAGGGGCTGTGGCACGACGAGTCCTCGCCCGAGCCGGTCTACTCGGAGACGATCGCGCTCGACCTCGGCGAGGTCGAGCCGTCGCTGGCGGGACCGAAGCGCCCGCAGGACCGCGTCGCGCTGAGCGAGGCCCAGGCGGCGTTCCGGATCGCGCTGCAGGACTTCATGCCGGCCGACGGGGACGATGCCGAGGCCGCGCTCGGCGACACGATCGAGTTCGACGCGCTCTCGTTCCCCGCCTCCGACCCGCCGACGTTCACCGGCCGCTCGACGATCCGCCCGCCCGAGCACGCGACCGATCCCGATCACGCCGAGGCGATCGCCGCCGCGCGCGAGGCCGGCCACGAGGACAACAGCGTCGCGGTCACGCTCGCCGACGGTCGCCAGACGCGCGTCGACAACGGCCACGTGGTGATCGCGGCGATCACGTCGTGCACGAACACCTCCAACCCGTCGGTCATGCTGGCCGCGGGGCTGCTGGCGCGCAACGCGGTCGCCCGCGGGCTGACCTCCAAGCCGTGGGTGAAGACGTCGCTGGCGCCGGGCTCCAAGGTCGTCACGCAGTACCTCGACCAGGCCGGGCTGACCGGCGACCTCGAGGCGCTCGGCTTCCACCTCGTCGGCTACGGCTGCACGACCTGCATCGGCAACTCCGGCCCGCTGCCGCGGGCGGTGAGCGCGGCGATCGGCGAGAACGACCTCGCCGTCGTCTCGGTGCTGTCGGGCAACCGCAACTTCGAGGGCCGCATCAACCCCGACGTGAAGATGAACTACCTCGCCTCGCCGCCGCTCGTCGTCGCCTACGCGCTCGCCGGGTCGATGGACGCCGACATCGTCAACGACCCGATCGGCGTGGATCGCGACGGCGTCGACGTCTACCTGCGCGACCTGTGGCCGTCGGGCCAGGAGGTCGCCGAGACCGTCGAGCAGGCGGTGCGCTCGTCGATGTTCCGCTCCTCCTACGACGACGTCTACGCGGGCGACGAACGCTGGCGGTCGCTCGACGTGCCGACCGGCGACCGCTTCGCGTGGGACGAGGGCTCGACCTACGTGCACCTGCCGCCGTACTTCGACGGCATGCCCGCGGAGCCCGGGGCGGTGTCCGACATCGAGGGCGCGCGGGTGCTCGCCATGCTCGGCGACTCGGTGACGACCGCTCACATCTCGCCGGCGGGCTCGATCAAGCCCGACTCGCCCGCGGGTCTGTACCTGCAGTCGCACGGCGTCGTCCCGCGGGACTTCAACAGCTACGGCGCGCGGCGCGGCAACCACGAGGTGATGGTGCGCGGCACGTTCGCCAACATCCGCCTGCGCAACCAGCTCGCGCCCGGCACCGAGGGCGGCGTGACGACGAAGTTCAGCGCGCACCGCTCGCCACACCCGATGTCGATCTACGAGGCAGCGCTGGAGTACATGGACGAGGGCGTGCCGCTCGTCGTGCTCGCCGGCACGGAGTACGGGTCGGGCTCGTCGCGCGACTGGGCGGCCAAGGGGACGCGGCTACTCGGCGTGCGCGCCGTGCTGGCGCAGTCCTTCGAGCGCATCCACCGCTCCAACCTGATCGGCATGGGCGTGCTGCCGCTGCAGCTGCCGGCCGCCGCGGCCGACCTCGGGCTGTCCGGCGAGGAGGTCTTCTCGATCACCGGGCTGGCCGATCCGATGAACGCCGGCGAGCCGGTCCCGGCCGAGGTGCTCGTGCAGGCGGGCGACCGCGAGTTCAAGGCGCGCGTGCGGATCGACACGCCGCAGGAGGCCGAGTACTTCCGTCACGGCGGGATCCTGCAGTACGTGCTGCGCCAGTTGCGCGACCGCTGAGCGCGCGCAGCTCTTCACGTTTGCCTCGCCAGCGTTCGCGGCCCTCGAGGGCACGGTCGCGCACGCTGCGCGGGCTGCTGGGCGACGGCTAAGCCGCGGCCCGGCAGGACGCGCAGCGGCCGTGGACGACGGCCTCGATGCGCTCGTGCTCAAAGCCGTGGCGCTTGGCGGCGCGCTCGAGCGACGCCGTGTCGAGCGCGGAGTCGAGGTCCTCGATCGAACCGCAGCTCGTGCAGATGAGATGGTGGTGGGACTCGGTGCGCGGATCGAACAGCGTCGTGCCGGCGCGCTGGACGCGGCGCACCATCCCGAGCTCCTCGAGCAGGTCGAGCGTCGCGTAGATCGTCGGCAGCGAGACGTTCGGCAGCCGGTCGGCAACGGCGTCGAGCAGCTCGTCGGCGGTGACGTGGCGGTCGAGCTCCCTCAGAGCACGATGCAGGACGATGCGCTGCGGGGTAGCCCGCATACCACGCCCGCGCAGTGCCGTAGTCAGTTCCTCGGTCATGCTATCCATCTTAGGGCATCCTAGTTAGGGATTCCTTATTACAATAGAGTTGTTGTAATGCTAGGATTACCGGCGTGACCACCGCCGACATCACCCTCGTGCGCCGCTGGCGGGCCGCCGACGAGCGCAAGCGCCTTCTGCAGGTCATCCAGCCCGCACTGATCGGGCTCATCGACGGCACGATCTCGACCCTCGCGCCGATCTTCGCGACGGCCTATATCGCCGGCTCGCACGCCGCCCTGCTCGTCGGCCTCGCCGCCGCGCTCGGCGCCGCGATCAGCATGGGCATGTCCGAGGGCCTCTCCGACGACGGCGAGATCACCGGCCGCGGCGCCTCCCTCACGCGCGGCACGATCACCGGGATCGCGACGTTCGTCGGCGGCACCGCGCACGCGCTGCCGTTCCTCATCGACGACATCCACACGGCACTCACCGTGGCGTATGTCGTCGTCTCGGTCGAGCTCGTCGTGATCGCCTGGGTGCGCAAGCGCTTCCTCGGCGTCGCGCTGCGGACGTCGCTCATCCAGGTGACGCTCGGCGGCATCATCGTCGCCACGGTCGGCGTCCTCGTCGGCCACGCCTAACCCTTGCGATAGCCTCGGCCGCGGTGCGCCGGGAAGCCTGGTCGGCACGGACCCCCGATGGCCACACCGAGAGGAACCCGCCGTGCCCATTGCCGCCTCCGTCGGCGTCGCCGACGTCCTGACGGACCTGTTCATCATCCTGCTCGCCGCCAAGCTCGGCGACGAGCTGTTCCGGCGCCTGGGCCAGCCGACGCTCGTCGGTGAGATCCTCGCCGGGCTGCTCGTCGGCCCGGCCGTCCTCGGCCTCGTCGAGCCCAGCGACGTGCTCGAGGTCTTCGCCGAGCTCGGCGTCGTGTTCCTGCTGTTCTGGGTCGGCCTGGAGACCCGGCTGTCGGAGCTGCGCGAGGTCGGCTCGACCGCCATCTCGGTCGGCCTCCTCGGCGTGGCGATCCCGTTCGCGGCCGGCGTCGGGCTCGGCGTCGCGCTCGGCGAGAGCACCGCCACGGCGCTGTTCATCGGCGCGGCGCTCGTTGCGACGAGCGTCGGGATCACCTCCGCCGTGCTGATCGAGCTCGGCGCGCTCGAGCGCCGCGCCAGCCGCACGATCCTCGGCGCGGCGATCGTCGACGACATCCTCGCCCTGCTGCTCGTCGCCGTCGCCGCCGGTGTCGCCGCCGAGGGCGGAGTCGACATCGGCTCGATCGCCGTCACGGCCGGCGTTGCGCTCGCCTTCGTCAGCTTCATCGCCCTCGGCGGGACGACGCTGCTGGCGAAGCGGCCGGCCTTGCTGCACACGCCGCGCTTCTCCGAGTCGCCGCTGCTGCCGGCGGTGATCATCTGCCTCGGGCTCGCCGCGTTCGCCGCGCAGATCGGCCTCGCCGCCATCATCGGTGCGTTCCTCGCCGGGATGATGGTCGCCGAGACGCGCGACCAGCATCCGATCGAGGAGGAGATCGCCCCGCTGTACGCGTTCTTTCCACCGTTCTTCTTCGCCTTCATCGGCCTGGAGGTCTCGCTCGCGGCGTTCGCCGACCTCGGCACCGTGTTGCTGCTGGCGGGCGTGACGGCGCTCGCCATCGTGACGAAGTTCGTCGGCGCCTACCTCGGCGCGCTGCGCATGGGCCGCCGCGACGCGACCTTCGTCGGCGTCGGAATGGTCCCCCGCGGGGAGGTCGGCATCATCGTCGCCGGAATCGGCAACGCGACCGGCACGATCGACGCCGAGCTGTTCGCGATCATCGTCGCGATGTCCGTGCTCACGACGCTGATCGTGCCGCCCATCCTGCGACGGCTGGCGACCGAGCCCGCGCCGGACACCGCACCAGCCAGCGCCTGAGGCGCCGACCTAGTGACGGTGACTGCGCAGGTAGACGACGCGATCGCCCGGCTGCACGGTGGCGGCGCGGCGATCGTCGAAGCGCAGGATCTCCTCGCCGCGCACGACCGCGACGACCGGCCCCGTCATCGGGAGCGCCCGGACCGGGCCGGCCTCGCCGGGGCCGACCTCGTGTTCGGCGATGTCCAGCCCCTGCCCGACGGTCATGAGGTCCTCGAGCACCTCGGTGATCTTCGGCTGGTCGATCGCGAAGCCGAGCAGGCGCCCGGCGGCATCCGCCGAGGTGATCACCGATGTCGCGCCACTCTGGCGCAGCAGATGGACGTTCTCCTCCTCGCGCACGGAGGCGACGATCGTCGCCTCCGGGTTGAGCTCGCGCGCCGTCAGCGTGACGAGCACCGCGGTGTCGTCGCGGTTGACCGCGACGATGATCGAGCGCGCATCGACGATCCCGGCCTGGCGCAGCACCTCGGTCGAGGCGGCACTGCCGCAGATCACGGTCAGGCCGGCGGCGGTCGCGTGCTCGCGCGCCGCCGGCGAGTCGTCGATGACGACGATCTCGTCGCGCGCGACGTCCTTGGCCAGCAGCGTGCGCAATGCGCTGCGCCCCTTGACGCCGAAGCCGCAGATGATGATGTGGTTCTTCAAGGTTCGCTCCCAGCGCTGGCGGCGGTAGGCGTCGCGGCTGCGTTGCGCGAGGATCTCGAGCGTCGTGCCAACGAGCAGGATGAGGAACAGGACCCGCGCCGGCGTCACGAACACCGTCGTGAGCAGCCGGGCATGCTCGCTGACCGGCCGCACGTCACCGTACCCGGTCGTCGTGATCGTGACCGTCGAGTAGTAGAACGCGTCGAGCAGGCTGACGGCGTCGTCCTCGGCATCGAGGTAGCCGCCGCGGCCGGCGTAGGTCAGCAGCGCGACGAAGAGGATCAGCGCGAGGGCGATGCCGACCCGCAGCATGATGTTGCGCAGCGGGCCGTGCGGCCGTCCGGGAAACTCGACCGCGACCGTGTCGCGCAGCGCCATCGCCGCAGCGCCCTCAGTGGACCCGCCCGCGCCGCGCAGCGGCGGAGCGGCTCATCCTGCGTCGCGCGGAGTGGGGATCTCGACCTTCAGGCGCTTGATCATGCGATCGATGCGGCGTGAGATCTCCACGGGGTCGACGCCGAGGGTGTCCGCGATCTCCGCCAGCGGCGTGTCCTCGAGCGTCATGCCGAGGATCGGCAGCTCGTCGGCCTGCAGCCGATTGGAGACGCCGTTGAGCAGCTCGCGCGAGATCGGCGGCAGCACCCGCTCACCGCGCGCGACGCGGCGGATCGCGTCGTAGAGCTCGTTCGCGGGCGCCGCCTTGCTCACGAGGCCGTCGACGCCCGCCAGCCGCGCGGGAATCGTCAGCGCGGCGTCGGCGTGAGCCGAGTACAGCAGCACGTACGGCGGGGGGATCTGGCGCTTGATCGCGCGGCACAGCACGAGCCCGTCGTCGCCGGGGAGGTGGTAGTCGAGCACGACGACGTCGGGCCTCGTGCGGTTGAGCGTCGGCCACAGGTCAGCCTCCGACGTCGCCGCGTCGAGCGGGACGAGACCCGGCTCGGCCCGGAGCACCGCGGTCAGACCGGCGCGCATCGCCGGGTGGTCGTCGACGATGAGAATCCGGATCACGGCTCGGAGCTCCTTGCATCGGGGTCGGTAAGGGACAGCAGGACGCTCGTGCCGCGCCCGTCGGGACCGGGCCCGATCGACAGATCCGCCCCGATCGTGTCGGCGCGCGAGCGCATCGAGCGCAGGCCGTTGGAACCGGGCCGGCGGATCGCCGGAAGCCCGCAGCCGTCGTCGCGCACCTCGATCGAGGCGCTCGCGCCGTTGCGGGCGAGAACGACCTCGACGTGGCTGGCCCCGCCGTGACGAACGGCGTTGGTGAGCGCCTCGGCACCGATCCGGTAGACGTGCGCGGCGATGTGGGCCGGAAGCTCGCCGAGCTCGCCGTGCACGCTGATCTCGGCGTCTGACACCGGCCCCAGCTCGGCGGCGCGCTCGTCGAGCAGACGCTCCACCGAGCGTCCCTCCAGCGGCGTGCGCAGCTCGGCGACGCTCGTCTCCATGTCCGCGCCGGCGGCCCGCAGCTCGCCGAGCGCGTGACCGACGAGCTGAGCCTGGGCGCCGCTGACCTGGCTCTGCAGCGCGCTCAGGACGAGATGCGCGGCGTGCACACGCTGCTTGGCCGAGTCGTGCAGCTCCCAGGCGATCCGCTGGCGCTCGCTCTGAACGGCGAAGCGCTCCGAGCGCAGCCGCTCGTCGCGCAGGCGCTCGAGCACGTCGGCCGCGTAGGCGAGCGCGAGCGTGACGACGAGCGGGACCATGACGTGCGTGGCGATCGTCTCCAACCGGATCGTGCTGGCGAGCGTGTCCTCGTCGAGCTCGGTGTAGACCGCGACGCCGAGATAGGCGAGCGTGAAGGTCAGCCCCCAGACGAGCGCACGCCGCAGCGGCAGGCCGGTCGAGGGCAGGATCAGCGCCGTCAGCATGAGCACGTAGAACGGGCTGCGCCAGTCCTCGGAGGCGACAACGAGTGCGAGCATCGCGGCGCAGTCGACGAGCCACGCCAGCGCCGAGAGCTGTAGGCGGGGCAGCAGGGTCAGCGCGCCGAGCGAGAACGCGGTGTAGGCGATCACCGCGATCGTCAGCACGGGATCGTGGGCCGTGACGCGATGGACGAGCAGCAGCAGGACGGCGACGGCCGCCGCCGGCAGCCGCGTCATCAGCAGCAGCATCATCCAGCGCGAGGTCACGGCGGGGCAAGCAGACGCTGGGCGAGAGCGCGGGTGAAGTCCTCCCGGGTGACGATTCCCGCCACCCGGCCGTCGGCCACGATCGGGATGATCAGCACGCGGTGATGCAGGAAGACCTCCGCCAGCTGCGTGTCCGAGAAGTCCTCTTCGACGTCGATGTGGTCGGTGTACATGTACGCGCTGACCGGCTCTCCGATGCAGGCCCGGCGCTTCTCCAGCGCCTCGTCGAGTGAGCGACGGATGAAGCCGGCATAGCCGAGCGTCTTCAGGTAGCCCGGAAACACCGCGCCGATGAACTCGCGCTCACCGAAGATGCCCTGCAGGCGGCCGCTGGCGTCGACGACCGGTAGCGCCGGGACGTCGACCTCGATCAGCCGCGCGACGGCGTCGCCCAGGCACTCGTCGTCGCGCAACGACGGAACCTCGCGACGGATGGTGCTGGCGATCCTCTGGGGACTCATGGGTTCTCCTCCGGTTACAGATACCGCAAGGCGACGTAGCCGGTGGCCATCACCATCGACACGAGGGTCGCGGGCACGCCGACCTTGAGGAAGGTCAGAAAGCCGATCGGGCGGCCGGCGCGCTCGGCCATCCCCGCTGCCGCGACATTCGCGGCCGCGGCGATCAGGGTGAGGTTGCCGCCAAAGCAGGCTCCCAGCGACAGCGCCCACCAGTATGCGTCGTCGTCGCCGCCGCCCTGCAGCTGCTCGACGACCGGGATCATCGTCGCGGTGAACGGGATGTTGTCCACGACGCCCGAGCCGAGCGCGGAGACCCACAGGATGCCCAGCAACTCGGCCGTGCGGTCGCCGTTGGTGACGTCGGCGATCGCGTTGGCGACCTCCTTGATCGCCCCTGTCTCCACGAGCGCGCCGACCATCACGAACAGCCCGACGAAGAAGAACAGCGTCGGCCACTCGATCCCGCGCAGCGCGTCCTCGACGCTCTGGCGGGTGATCAGGAGCATGATCGTCGCGCCCGTGAGCGCGACCGTCGCCGGCTCGACGCCGATCGCACCATGGATGAAGAACGCGAAGATCGTGACGAGCAGCACGGGCAGCGTGCGCTTCAGCTCGGCCATGTCCTCGATCGAGCGACGCGCGTCGAGCTCCATCACGCGCTCGCGTGCCTCGGGCGCGATCTGCAGACGGCTGCGAAACACGAGGTAGAGCAGGCCGATCACGACGAGGAACGTCAGCGACGCGATCGGGGCGAGGTTGACCACGAAGTCAGAGAACGACAGCCCGGTGGCGCCAGCGATGAGGATGTTCGGGGGATCGCCGATCAGCGTCGCAGTGCCGCCGATGTTCGACGCGATGATCTCGATCAGCACGAGCGGGATCGGGTCGATGTCGAGGGCGTCGGCGAGCAGGAACGTGATCGGCACCATCAGCAGGACCGTCGTGAGGTTGTCCAGGAACGCCGACAGCAGCGCGGTCGACAACGCCAGCGACATGACGACCGCCAGCGGCCGGCCGCGCGCCAGCTGGCCCGCCCGGATCGCCAGGAACGTGTAGATCCCGGTCGGCTCGGTCACCCGGACGATCAGCATCATCCCGGCGAGCAGGCCGATCGTCTCCCAGTCGACCGCCTCGATCGCGTGCTCCTGATCGATCGTCTGGGAGAGCACGACGAGCATCGCGCCGACGAGCGCGACCTTCGTCCGATCGACGCGCTCGGTGGCGATGACCACGAGCGCTGTGGCGAAGATGGCGACGGCGAGGAGCATTCGGAGCGCGGCCCATCCTTGCAGAGCGATGCCCGCCGATAGCCTCTTCCCCATGCCGCTGCCCGACGTGCTTCGCACGCTGCTCACCGCCGCCGGGCCATCCGGCTATGAGTCCGCCCCCGCCGCCGCCTTCGCCGAGGCGGCCCGCGCGTTCACCGACGACGTCGAGATCGACGTCATGGGATCGGTCAGTGCGCGCGTGAAGGGCACCGCCGACGCGGCCCCGTTCCTCGCCGTCGTGGGCCACATCGACGAGATCGGCCTGATCGTCACCCACATCGACGACAACGGCTTCCTGCGCTTCATGGGCGTCGGCGGCTGGGACCCGCAGATCCTCGTCGGTCAGCGGGTCGAGGTCCTCACGCGCGGGGGCGCCGTGCCGGGCGTCGCCGGGCGCAAGGCGATCCACCTGCTGCGCGAGGAGGAGCGCGACAAGGTGCCCAAGCTGCGCGACCTGCACATCGACATCGGTGCCAAGGACGGCGACGAGGCGCGCGGTGCGGTGCGGATCGGCGATGTCGCGGTGATCGCCGGCGAGCCGCTGGAGCTGCGCAACGATCGCGTCGTCTCGCGCTCGATGGACAACCGCCTGGGCGCCTTCATCGCGCTGGAGAGCGCGCGGCTCGTCGCCGAGGCGGGCGGCGCGCCCGGCGACGTGGCGGCGGTCGGCGTCGTGCAGGAGGAGATCACCTTCGGCGGCGCGCGGACCTCGTCCTACCGTCTGCAGCCCGATCTCGCGATCGTCGTCGACGTGACGCACGAGACCGGCTCGCCGGGCGTCGAGGTCAACGAGATCGGCAAGCACGAGTTCGGCTCCGGCCCGGTCATCGAGCGCGGCTCGATCCTCAACCCGGTCATCTTCGAGCTGCTGCACGCGGCCGCCGAGCGCGAGCAGATCCCGTTCACGGTGCAGGCTTCGGCGCGCTCGACCGGCACCGACGCCGACGCGATCCACCTGCAGCGCGCGGGCATCCCGACCGGCGGCGTGTCGATCACCCTGCGCTACATGCACTCGCCGGTCGAGATGGTCCAACTCGACGACGTCCACGCGTGCGCGAAGCTGATCGCCGCGTTCGCGCAGTCGCTCAGCGCCGAGACCTCCTTCGCACGCTCCTAGCCGGCGGCCCGCTCAGCATGCTCCTGCTCTTCGACATCGACGGGACGCTGCTGCTGCGCGCGGCCGACGCGCACGCCAGGGCGATCCACGAGGCGCTGCGACTCGTGCACGGGGTGACCGATCCCGCGCGGCGCGGGATGGAGGTCGCCGGGCGCACCGACGCCGACATCGCGCGCAACCTGCTCGTGCACGCCGGCGTGAGCGCCGAGCGGATCGATGCGCGCGCCGACGACGTGCGGATCGCGGCGTGCGACGCCTACTCGCGCCTGTGCCCCCAAGACCTATCGGCGTGCGTCGCACCGGGGATGGCGGCGCTTCTGGAGCGGTTGTCGGCGCGCGAGGACACCGTGCTCGCGCTCGTGACCGGCAACTTCGAGCCGATCGCCCGCATCAAGCTACGCGCCGCCGGCATCGGGCACTTCTTCGCCACCGGCCAGGGCGGCTTCGGCTCTGACCACGAGGATCGCGCGGTGCTGCCCGCCGTCGCACGACGGCGGGCCGGGAGTGCCGCCGGCGACGGCGATGACGGCGGTGACGGCGAGGCCGAGCCGTGGCCGCGCACGCGCACCGCGGTGATCGGCGACACGCCGCGTGATATCGCCTGCGCGCGCGCCGACGGCGTTCGGGTCGCAGCGATCGCGACGGGAACGTTCGGCGCCGAGGAGCTGCGCGGTGCCGACGCCGTGGCGCGTGACGCGCACGAGCTCGGCGCGGTGCTGGAGCGCTGGCGGGCCGTGCAGTCCACGCCGGGGGCGTGAGCAAGCAGGGTGATTGGGCCGGGACGCGGCACGACGTGCCCGGCCACGCCAAGCGTGCGAACATCCGCCGATGACCCGCGTCGGGCAGCTCGCCGGGCTCGTCGCCCTCGCCGTGCTGATCGCGGCCGCGCAGGCATTCGCCCAAGCCGGCGGCGGCTCGTCGGGCTTCAGCGGCGGTGGGGGCGGCGGCGGGGGCGGCGGCTTCAGCGGAGGCGGCGGCGGGAACTCGGGCTCTGGAAGCGATAGCGGCGGCGTCGGCCTGATCATGGTCATCGGCTTC
>JBBSQG010000059.1:0-11173 GCA_038258125.1 Solirubrobacterales bacterium | reverse complement strand
CGAACACCAGCAGGGCGCCGTTGTCGTCGGCCTGGTTGCGCAGGAGCTGCAGGAAGCCCTCGACGGGGGGCACGAGGCCCATGTTGGCCGGGTAGGGCTCGGCCAGGATCGCGGCGAACTCGTGCTCGGCGCACGCGCGCCGACGCCACCGGAGCCCTCTTGATCTTCGACGAGGTCATCACCGGCTTTCGCGTCGCGCGCGGCGGCGCGCAGGAGCTGTCGGGCGTGATCCCCGACCTGACGGTGATGGGCAAGGTCATCGGCGGCGGGCTGCCCGCCGCGGCCTACGGCGGCGCGCGGGCGCTGATGGAGCGCATCGCCCCCGCCGGCGACGTCTACCAGGCGGGAACGCTGTCGGGCAACCCGCTCGCGGTCGCCGCCGGACTGGCCACGCTCGCGCTGCTCGACGGCGAGCAGCCCTACGCCAGGCTCGCCGCCACGACGCACGCCCTGGCGGACGGGCTCGGCGCGGCCGCGCGCTCGGCCGGCGTCGATGTGCAGGTCGCCAGCACGACCGGGCTGCTGACGGTGTTCTTCAACCCCGACCCGGTGACCGACTACGCCGGCGCGCGCGACTGCGACCTCGATGCCTACGCGGCCTGGTGTCGCGGCCTGCTCGCCCGCGGGGTCTACGCGCCCGCGTCGCAGTTCGAGGCCTGGTTTCCATCGCTCGCGCACACGCCCGAGCAGATCGAGGGCACGATCGCCGCCGCCGCCGCGGCGTTCGGGGACATCGGGCGATGAGCGACGAGGACGCGATCGCCCGCCTGCGCGCCGCGGTGCGAGACAGCGGCAGCCCGCTCGCCGACGTCATGGACGCCTCGCCGGTCGCCTACGCCGGCGACGACGCGCTGGACCCGGTCGCGCTCGCCGCCTCCGGCCCGCGCGTGGCGGCGCACCGCGAGGTCGTCGAGCTCGCCGTCCTCGCCGTGCTCGAAGGCTGTCAGCTGCACTACGGCCAGCCGCAGGTGACGGCGATCACCGACCCCGACCTCAGGCTGCTCGCCGGTGATCGCCTCTACGCGCTCGGCCTCGCCCAGCTGGCGGCGATCGGCGATCTCACCGCGATCGGCGAGCTCGCCGACATCATCGCGCTCAGCGCTCAGGCGCACGCGTCGGGCGACGCGGAGCTCGCGCTCGCCGCCTGGCACGCCGGTGCGGCGGCGATCGGATGGGGCGCCGATGAGCCGATGGCGGCCGCCAAGCGCCGTGCGCGCAGCGGAGACGAGGGCTCCGCGGAGGCGCTGCACGACGCCGCGACACGGTCCCGAGCTTGAGACAAGTTTGCAACACGGCGCACAGCCGCGGTGCTGGCGCTCCGCCGGAGTTCGCGGGTCAGTAGATTTCCCACCCCGTGGCACGAGAGCACAAGCAATCCAAGAAGCCCAAGACGACCGCCGACGCGCAGATCCCCGGAGCGTTCGAGGGCGAGACCGTCAGCCGGCGCCGGTTCATGACGGGCACGGCACACGCCGCCGGCGGCATCGCCGCGGCCGCCTTCACGCTGCCCGCCGTCGGCCTCGCCGTCGGCCCCGTGTTCGAGAAGCACGACCAGCACTGGGAGTCGGTCGGCCCGATCGCCGACTTCTCCGACGACACGTACATCCCGCGGACGCTCACGCTCGTGCGCGGCATCGGCGACGTCGGGAAGTCGACCGTCTACATCCGCAAGTTCAACCCGAAGTTCGATGTCGAGGAGCGCGACGAGTACAACGAGTACATCGCGATCTCGACGCGCTGCATGCACCTCGGCTGCCCGGTGCGCTTCGTCGAGGCATCGCAGCGCTTCATCTGCCCGTGCCACGGCGGCGTCTATGACTTCGCCGGCCAGGTCACCGGGGGGCCGCCCGTCCGGCCGCTGGATCGTTTCTACACCCGCGTGCGCAACGGCAACGTCGAGTGCGGCCCGCGCTTCAGCGTCAACCGCGAGCTCAAGCGCTTCTCGCCGCGCGATCCCGGGATGCCGCTGGACGGTATCGGCCAGTACCTCTACCCGGCGCGTCCCAGCGTTCGGAAGCTCCCGGGAACGTAGGCACGCATCGTCATGGCGAACCTCAAACCACCCGTTCCGCGCGCACTGCGCCCCCGGCCCAAGGGACCGAGCGAGGACAACGGGCACGCCCCCGCCGGGATGAAGGACAAGGCCGCCGAGAAGGGCGTCTCCGTCGTCGACTGGCTCGACGAGCGCACGTCGCTGTCGGGCGGCGCGCGCTGGATGATGTTCCGAAAGGTCCCCAAGGGGACGAACTGGTTCTACACGCTCGGCTCGGCGTCGATGTTCGCCTTCCTCTCGCAGGCCGTGACCGGGGTCATCCTCGCGATGTACTACGACCCGTCGGCCACGCGCGCCTACGAGTCGATGCGCCACCTGACCAACGAGGTCTTCCTCGGCGAGTTCGTGCGCGGCATGCACAAGTGGGGCTCGACGGTCATGGTGATCCTCGTCTTCCTGCACATGGGCCGCACGTTCTTCTTCGGCGCCTACAAGTACCCGCGAGAGCTGAACTGGGTGATCGGCGTCGTGCTGCTGATCCTCACGCTGTTCATGTCCTTCACGGGCTACCTGCTGCCGTTTGACCAGCGCTCCTTCTGGGCGACGACGGTCGGCGTGGCGATCAACGGCACGGGCCCGCTCGTCGGGCCCTACCTCAATGACTTCCTCAGAGCCGGCCCCGAGTTCGGGGTGACCACGCTGGCGCGCTTCTACGCGCTGCACATGCTCGTCCTGCCGGGGGCGATCGCCGCGATGATCGGCGCGCACCTGTACCTCGTCGCGCGCCTGGGCACGACCGCGCCGCCGTGGATCCGCGCCGAGACGCCGTCTGAGACGCGCGAGGAGGACGCATGAACGCCCGCGAGAAGGAGGAGTACCTGCGCGAGTACTCGATCCTGAAGTCACAGGGCAAGCCGTTCTTTCCCTACGCGGTCGCCAAGGACTCGCTCATGGCGATCGTCGTCATGGCGTCGATCATCGGCATGTCGCTCGTGCTCGGCGCCGAGCTCGGCCCGAAGGTCGACCCGACGACGACGACCTACACGCCGCGACCGGAGTGGTACTTCTTCTTCCTCTTCGAGGTTCTGCGCGTCGTCAAGCCGCCGTCGCTGACCCCGCTGGCCGCGATCGGCGTTCCGACGATCTGCATGATCCTGCTGTTCCTGCTGCCGTTCTACGACCGCGGCCCGGAGCGCCGCCCCGAGCGCCGGCCGATCGCGATGGCCGCCGCGTTCTTCACGATCGCCGCGATGGCCTTCCTCACCTACGAGGGCGCCATCGCCGGGTCGCCGAACCAGATCGACATGGAGGCGCCGGCGAGCGTCGTCGCCGCCGGCCCGGCCAACCTGCGCCAGTGGGAAGCCGGCAAGCAGGTGGTCGCGCAGTCGGGCTGCCTGGCCTGTCACAAGATCGGCCACAACGGCGGCACCCTGGGCCCGGACCTGTCGACGATCGGCGGCCGTCTGGCGCGCCAGGCGATCGCGCGCACACTCGTCAACCCGACGAGCCCGATGCCGGCCTACACCGGGCTGCCCGCCAACAAGCGCGACGACCTCGTCGAGTTCCTGGCCCAGCTGAAGACCGCCGAACACTGAGTCCCGGCTGAGCCCGACCACCCCCGAACCGACCGACAAGGGGACGCTGCAAGAGCCCCAGGTGCGGGCGATGTTCGACCGTATCGCCGGGTTCTACGACGTCATGAACTCGGTCATGACGGCCGGGCTGCACCACAAGTGGCGCCGCCGCGCCGTCGACCTCACCCGGGTCGGGCCCGGTGATCGCGCGCTCGACATCGCAACGGGTACCGGCGACCTCGCGCTCGAGCTCGCAGCCCGCGTCGCACCCGGCGGTCGCGTGGTGGCGTCGGACTTCTCCGAGGAGATGCTGAGCCGCGCGCGGGGCAAGGCCGCGCGACCGCCGGGCCCGCCGGTGCCCGTGACGTTCGAGTGGGCCAACGCGATGGCGCTGCCCTACGCCGACGGCGAGTTCGCGACGGCGACGGTCGGCTTCGGCGCGCGCAACTTCTCCGATCTCGACCGCGGCCTGGCCGAGATGGCCCGCGTCGTGCGCCCGGGCGGGACCGTCGTCGTGCTGGAGATCACGACGCCGACGCGCCCGCCGTTGTCGGGCTTCTACCGACTGTGGTTTGATCGCGTCGTGCCGCTGATCGGCAAGCTCGCCGGCGATCCGGAGGCCTATGAGTACCTGCCCAACTCCGTCAAGCGCTTCCCCGCGCCCGCCGAGCTCGCGGCGCGGATGGACGTCTGCGGACTCGACGTGCGCTACATCCTCACCGCGGGCGGGATCATCGCTCTGCACGTGGGCACGAAGCGGTCGTGACGCCGGGCGGCCGATGAGCGCGGGGGCGGCGACTGTCGAGGGAATCGTCCGCGCGGCCGGCAGCGACGTGCCGCAGCTGCTCGCGCGCGTCGAGCTGCGACTCGCCGCGCTCGCCGAGGGCCACGGTCCGGTGCTCGCCCACCACGCCGGCAGCACGATCGCCGCCGGGGGCAAGCGCCTGCGCCCGCTGCTCGTCCTGCTCGCGGCCGGTCCGCGCGCCGCCGGGCGCCCCGAGCTGATCGCTGCCGCCACCGCGGTCGAGCTGATCCACAGCGCGACGCTCGTCCACGACGACGTGCTCGACGGGGCTGCGCTGCGCCGCGGCGTGCCGACGGTCTGGGCGCAGGGCGGCCGTGCGCTTGCCGTGGCGACCGGCGACCTGCTGTTCTCGCGCGCATTCGCCGAGCTGACGGCGGCCGGCTCGCTGGCCGCCGTGCAGGCGCTGTCGCGCGCGACGTCGGCGCTCGCCGAGGGCGAGCTGTTGCAGCGCCAGGACGCCTGGAATCCGGGCGTGGCGATCGAGCGCTACCTGCTGCGCTGCGAGCTGAAGACGGCGCGCCTGTTCGAGGCGTCGTGCGAGCTCGGCGCGATCGCCGCGCAGGCGCCGGAGGCGGACGTCGCCGCGCTCGGCGCCTTCGGACGCACGATCGGCGTCGCCTTTCAGATCCTCGACGACGTCATCGACGTCGCCGGCCCGGCCGACGTGACCGGCAAGCACCGCGGGACGGATCTGCTCGACGGCACCGTCACGCTGCCGCTGATCCTGGCCCGCGAACGCGACCCGGGCCTCGCGGCGGTCGACCTGCGCGCGATCACGACCGCCGCGCAGGCCGAGGGGCTGTGCGATCGGATCGCGGCCACCGGCGCGCTGGCCGATGCTCAGGATCGTGCCCTGGCGATGGTCGCGGCGGCCAAGCAGGGCCTGGTCGGGCTCGTCCTCGCGGACGGGCAGCGACGCGCCCTGAACCTCGTGGCGACCTCGGTCGCCGACCGGCGCGCCTGAGCTAGAAGTCCTCGGGCAGGACGTACTCGGCGTGCAGCGCGGCGATGAAGCGCTCGACGTCGTCCTCCATGTTTGCCCGCGTGAGCTGGCGCAGGTCGGAGACGAGCGCCTCGGTGCCGCAGTCGAGCGTCTCGTCGAAGCGCTGGACGGCGGCTTCCTCGAACATGTCGGTGACCGACCACTCGCAGTTGGGGCAGCGCAGGCTGACCTCCCAGCGAGACTGCTCGACCTCGTCCCAGGCAACGGGGTAGACGAGCTCGGAGGCGCAGGAGGGGCAGACGTGGAGATCGGTCTGGGCGGCAGGCATTTCCTCGTCGAAGGAGATGACCTCGATGGTTTTTCCGGACGGCAGAGTCACCTTGCGTATGTAGCGGCGGTGATCCGCGGAGGGGTGTTGTTCGAACTCCTTCATGACGCACTCATCGGCACGCGGCGCCGGAACTTGACCCTCCATTCGCGCTCGTCCAGATAACGTCTGCGCCGAGGTGGCGCGATACCCTCCCTCGCACCCGAACTTAGGAGCCCCAATGCCACTCGGCATCGGACTACCAGAAATGCTCATCGTGCTCGTGATCGCGCTCGTGGTCTTCGGACCCAAGCGTCTGCCGGACCTGGGCAAGTCGCTGGGTTCGGGCATGCGCGAGTTCAAGGACTCGATCACCGGCAGCTCGAAGGACGACGACGACGAGCCCTCCAAGATCACCGCAGCGAGCGCCGAGTCTGACGACGCCGTGAGCCGTCCCCGCAGCTAAGCAGCACCTGCCGCATGCCGAGGGGACTGCGGCCGATCGGTCACGAGGACAAGCTCACCCTCGTCGACCATCTCACCGAGCTGCGCAAGCGCCTGCTGATCTCGGCGTTCACGCTCGTGGCCGCCTTCAGCTTCTGCTTCTGGCAGAACAACGCGATCCTCGACATCGTCACCAAACCGGTGCGCGATACCCAGAACCTGCAGAACCCGAGCAAGTCCAGCAAGGACCCGCTCGAGCAGGCGGCGCGCTCTCAGATCGAGACCGGTGAGGCGTTCAAGCTCCTCGCCCCGGCGCTCGGCTCGACGGGTAAGGCCTTCAGGGCGCTCGAGAGCGCCGATAATCTGACGGCCGCCCAGCGGTCCTCGCTCACGACCAGCGCCAAGCAGCTGGCCGCTGCCAGCCGCCAGTTCGCGCAGGCGGCCGCCGCCCGCCCGACGAACACCCAGCGCAACCTCGTGACGCTCGGCGTCACCGAGCCGTTCACCGCGACGATCACGATCGCCTTCTACGCGTCGCTGCTGCTGGCGATGCCGTTCCTGCTCTTCCAGGCCTATGCGTTCATCCTGCCGGCGTTCAGCCCGGGGGAGCGCAAGGTGGCCCTGCCGCTCATGCTCATGGTGCCGGCGCTGTTCATCATGGGCGCCGCCTTCGGCTACTTCGTGGTCTTACAACGCGCCGTGTCGTTCCTGCAGAACTTCAACGACGACTCGTTCGACATCCTGTTGCAGGCCAAGGACTACTTCAAGTTCGCGGTCCTGTTCGTGGCCGGTGTAGGGGTGCTGTTCCAGATCCCCGTCGGCGTCCTGGCGGTCACACGGCTGGGAATCTTCACGCCCAAGCAGCTGGCCAAGAACCGCGGTTACGTGATCCTCGGCATCGCGGTCCTCGCCGCGGTCGCCACGCCGACGCCGGACCCCTTCACGATGTCGATCGCGATGGCACCGCTGATCGTGCTCTTCGAGCTGAGCATCCTGCTCGCGCGCTGGATCGGGCGCATCAAGCCGCCGCCGGAGGGCCCGGGTCGGTGGGCCGCGGCGGAGGACGACGACGAGGACGACGACGACGAGGACGAGCGTCTGCCACTCGACGAGGACGAGGACGACGACGACGAGGAAGAGGATCTGCCCGAGGGGGACGAGCCGCTGTCAGACGCCGAGTTCGAGCCCGCCACCGAGGACACGGACGAGCCCGCCAGCCCCGACGTCGCCGAGCTTGACGACGACGACCCCGCCACCGAGTCGCGCGGGACGCCGGACGATCCGTCTAAGCTGGACGAAGACCCCGACCGGAAGGACTGACCGCTCGATGCTGTTCGATCTGCGCGGACGCGGCCGGCGCCGCACCGTGCAAGTGATCTACCTTGGCCTCGCCATCCTCATGGGTGGCGGTCTCGTGCTGTTCGGCATCGGCAGCTCGTCGTCCGGCGGTCTGTTCGACGCGTTCTCGGACA
This sequence comes from Solirubrobacterales bacterium, assembly GCA_038258125.1. Classification (GTDB taxonomy): domain Bacteria; phylum Actinomycetota; class Thermoleophilia; order Solirubrobacterales; family Solirubrobacteraceae; genus CADCVQ01. Next base: position 3,635 of record JBBSQG010000059.1, on the reverse strand, counting down.
ACCAGGGCGGCAGCGACGCGACCGAGGCGGTCGACAAGCGCATCAAGACGCAGCTCGCGCGCGTGAAGGCCGACCCGAAGAACGCCGACGCGTACGCGCAGCTCGCGATCCTGCGCTTCCAGCGGGCGGGGGTCGGCGGCCTCGCGCAGGACGGGACGTACACCGAGGACGGCAAGCGGCGACTCGCTCTGGCCACCGACGCGTGGGAGAAGCACCTCGCGCTGGATCCCAAGCAGCCCAATCTGCGCGCCGCGAACCTCATGGTGCAGGCCTACCAGGGCATCGACGAGCTGTCGGAGGCGTTGCGCGCCAAGCAGATCGTGACGGCGGCAGACAAGTCGCCGACGTCCAACCAGTTCCAGCAGCTCGCCGCGCTCGCCTACCAAGCCGGCGAGAACCGCGTCGGCGACCTCGCCGCGACGCGAGCGATCGACCTCGCGGAGCCAAGCGAGCGCAAGGCCCTGCGCACGGCGCTGCAGACCTTCAAGCAGCAGGTCGCCGCCCAGGCGGCCCAAGGCGCCACGGCCGTACCGACTGGCTAGGATGGCCCGCTGGGTTGCTACCCAGCCCCTGTAGCTCAACTGGCAGAGCAGCGGACTCTTAATCCGAAGGTTCCAGGTTCGATTCCTGGCGGGGGCATGATGATGAGAAAGGCCCGTAAAGCGGGCTTCTTCTTGGCCGGATCAGGACGGTTCGGCCAGTATGTCCCGAATATGTCCCGAGATCCGCGTACCGCCGTTTAGCAGATCTCGGAGGCCTCCGGTGGTTCCTGTCGCTGATGAGGCCGCAACGTGCGGCGGGGTCGGGTCGCCACCAGACGGCAGCCGCCCCGGGCGTCGCTGGATATACGCAAGCCCTGCGGTATATGCTCCCAAGAATGTCGAAGCACCTGATCGATCTGGACGAGGACGCGCTGAGCGCGGCACGCGCTGAGCTCGGCACAATGACGATCAAGGACACCGTCAACCAGGCGCTGCGGCTTGCCATCGAGCAGCGCCGGCCCCGCGTTACTGCAGCGCTCGACACCCTCGGCGCCGCTGATCTGCGCGATCGCGCCGACGCATGGCGCTGACGCATCTCGTCGATACCAGCGCGCTCAAGCGCCTCGGCAACTCGGAGGTGCGAGCCGCAATCGAGCAACTCGCCGTCGCCGGCGCCCTCGCGCGACCAACGATCTGCGACCTCGAGATCGGCTACTCCGCCCGCAACGAAGCCGAATGGGATCGCCTCATCGAAGCGTTGGACGCGTTCGAAGCGATCCAGACGACGAGCGCCCATATCCGTCGAGCACTTCAGGTGCAGAGATTGCTTGCAAAGCAGAGCCAGCGCGGAAGAAAAATCCCAGACCTGCTCGTGGCGGCGGCCGCCGAAGAACATGACCTGACCGTCGTGCACTACGACGCCGACTTCGAGCTCATCGCATCAGTGACGCGACAGCGCTGCGAATGGATCGTTCCGGCCGGCAGCACCGACTGACAAGCGTCATTCGGCGAGTGCCGCATACGCGGGCAGGACGCGTCCCTCGATGAACTCGAGGCCGGCGCCGCCGCCCGTGCAGATGTGGGTTACGCGGTCGGCGAGCCCAAAGCGATTGAGCGCGGCGACGAGGTCGCCGCCGCCGACGACGGTCGTCGCGTCGGTGCGCGCGATCGCCTCGGCGATCGCGCGTGTGGCGGCCGCGCACGGCTCGAGTTCAAACGCACCAACCGGGCCGGTCCAGAACACGGTTCCGGCGCGCTCGATCACGTCGGCGTAGGCAGTGCGCGTGCGCGGCCCGATGTCGAGCCCCATCCAGCCCGCCTCGATGCCGGCGGCGTCGACCACACGCCGTGTCGCGTCCGCCGCGAAGCGGTCGCCGACGACGAAGTCGATCGGCCGGCGCAGGCCGCCGCCCGTGTGCTCGAGCACGCGCCGCGCGACAGCCACTCCTTCCACGTCGCACAAGGAATCGCCCACGCCATGCCCCTGGGCGGCGAGAAACGGATAGCTCATCGCGCCTCCGATCAGCACCGCGTCGGCGAGCTCGAGGAAGCGCTCGATGACGCCGATCTTGTCGGTCACCTTCGCCCCTCCGAGCACCGCCACCAGCGGCCGCGCCGGGGACCGCAGGACCGACTGCAGCATCGCGATCTCGCGTTCGAACAGCAGCCCTGCCGCAGAGCGGGCGACGTGGCGCGCGACACCCACCGTTGAGGCGTTGGCGCGATGTGCGCTGCCGAAGGCATCGTTGACATAGACATCGGCAAGCGCGCCGAGCCGCGCCGCAAGCGCCGGATCGTTGTCGGTCTCCCCCGGTTGGAAGCGAATGTTCTCGAGCATCACGACGTCGCCGTCGACAACGTGCTCGAGGTCGGGCGCGAACGCGACGTCCTCGCCGAGCAACTGTGAGAGCCGCGCGGCCACCGGGCGCAGCGACAGTGACGGCTCGCGATCGAGCGGCCGGCCCAGGTGGGCGACGAGCAGCACGCGCGCGCCGCGCTCGCGCAGCACGGCGATCGTCGGGAGCGTGAGACGTAGGCGGGTGTCGTCGGCGACCTCGCCGTCGGAGCGCAACGGCACGTTGAACTCGGCACGAACGAGGACGCGGGCGCCGGCCAGGTCGCCGAGGTCGTCAAGCGTTCGCAGGCGGCCCGCACCGCGTGCGACAGGACCCCAGTCGCCGCTCATGCCCCGAGCACGAGCTTCATCCGGCTCGCGTGCCAGCGGCGGACGCGTCCCGTGGTCTGGGTTGTACGCCGGCGCCGGGTTGTCGCGCGAGGGCCCGGGGGCGCCGCGCTCCTCGGTCGCGTTCGGGCTCGATGCGCCTCAGTATCCCGGGGAGCTTCAGCTTCACCTTCCGGCCGTCCTGGAGGGTCACCCTCTTAGCATAGGCCTGCAGCGTGCGAGGTTACTCGCGCCGCCGTGTAAACGCGCTGAGCGAGGGCTTCTGCACTTCCTCTTCAACGGCGACCGGTCCGGGTGGGGAATCCTGCTGAGCGCGTCGACGAGCGCGAATAGCCCGACCGTCTCGTAGGCGCGGTTTGCGTTTGCGATGGTCACCTGGGCCAGAACGCCGTCGGTCTCATCGGCAACCGCCGCCAACGTCTGCTGTGAGAGTCGCAGATCGAGATCCCGAATCGGCCGCGGCACGTATGCCTGGATGGGCGCCGCCTGACGAGCACGGCGCGGCCCGGGACGCGACAGATCCGGCGTACACGGTCGCGCATGCGGAGGCGACGCTCGACGAACGGCCGCCCGATGGTCATCTGACCCGCCCTCCTCCAGACGCCGCAGCACCGAGAGCCCCCGTTTCCTCGCGGGGGCGCTTGTCGTTGGAGGCCGATCATGGCCGGCCGGGCCGACCGCGACCCGCGTGCCCGGCCCTGCCGTGAGCCACGCGCCGGCGGCCTGAACGCGCGGCCTCGTAGGCTTGAGCGATGGCCGACAAGCTCGCAGTGCTCGATGGCGTCGTCATGGACGCCGCCGATGCGCAGATCTCGATCACCGACGAAGGCGTCTTGCGCGGTGACGGCGTCTTCGAGGTCGTCCGCCTCTACGCCGGGCGGCCGTACGGCCTGGAGGAGCACCTCGCGCGGATGGCCAACAGCGCCGCGAGCATCCGACTGCCGTTTGACGCCGATGTCGTGCGCGCCGAT